>CAZSUM010000417.1:0-1514 GCA_964610015.1 uncultured Lentisphaeraceae bacterium | reverse complement strand
TTTTAATTTTTAGGTTTGACCCCGGTGCGTCGGTGGACATAGGGCCAACTGAATACCGAGCCCGGCTCCGTGCGGTGGGTCAGGTCCACCCCACCAAGGTAGACGCACTCGCCCGTCCGCTTCCAAAGCGCCATCAACGGCTCCTGCGCCACCATCACCACGTCCATCCGCGCGACCGGCAGCGACGCGAAATGGAACGGCACCAGCGTCATCGCATATTTCGGATCATCGGTCACGCGCGTGATCCACCGTTCCTGCTCCAGCGTCTGCAGCAGGCGGAACACCATGTTGGCGCTCGCGCCCAGTCGCTACACCAAGTCCGTCACTCCCAGCGGCTTGTCGCTGGCGCATCTTAAATTTGGTTCATTGAGTCAGAATTGCGTTTGAGGGACGGATTAAGATTATGATTACGGTTACGGCCTCTTCGTAATCTTAATCATGCTCGCAGGAAAACATTTTTAGACATTTCCGTCTGGCCTTCGCCATTACCAAATCGTGCTGACATGCGGGTATGCCCGAATCAATCCGTCTGCGGTGACCAACTTCGCCTGAAGGCGATGCGCCAAAGCGACAATGAGACGATCCGCTGGATCTTTGTGGAAGGTTCCGGGCAGACAGGCGCTGGCCAGCGCATCCTCGGCAGACACCGGCTCAATGACAACACCCCGATACGAACGCGCCAACTCGAACCACGCGCCCAACGGCATCGGCAGAACGAGTTTGCCCAGCGCACACTTCGTCGCCACTTCCCATGCCGAAATGACGGACACGGTCATACCGTCCTCACTCTCGGCCCTGACGATGGCCTGCCGCGCACGAACCGACAGTCGCGACGGATCATGCAACCACCACAGCCACGCCTGCGTGTCCAAGACGATCATGCCTTTTTTCCCTTGCGTTGGGCTTTCTTAGAACGCTTTTTCGACACGCCATACGTCAGGTGTTCTTCAGCAACCCCGCACGCCTCCCACAAATTTGGAAGCGGCGCGTCAAAATCTTTCGCAACAGTGATCGGTGTGCCGCGCAAAGGATACGGGTTCGTCTGCGCGTGTTGCACGGTGACAGGAACCAACATCGCGGCGGGCTTGCCATATCGTAGAAGAACCACGGGGGCATGCGTCGCCGATACAGAATCGACCAAAGCGGGTAGCGTGTTCCGAGCCACAGAAATGTTAAGTGTTTTCATCGCACCTCTTTTTTGTACGAAAATTGTTGCACAAAACGGTGGCCCCGTCAACAACAGCAATTCCAGTCCTGTCTGTGCGCGTTGCCTCACAATTCATGACACCGGGGGAGCTTCGGGGGTCAAACCTAAAAATAGAAAATAGCGAATGACGGCCTTTTTGCTTACTGATTCTCTTTCGTCATGGCTTGAAAATTGAGAGCTGAATTTCCCGATGCCATCTATCATATTACGCTTCGCGGTAATGGAAAAAGGCGAATATTTACGGATGACCATGACCGTGAGAGGTTTCTTTTACGGTTGTTATTCAAGGTTTAGCTGAGGATGAGGC
>CAZSUM010000416.1:0-1521 GCA_964610015.1 uncultured Lentisphaeraceae bacterium | reverse complement strand
CTGTCCAATCGAACCGTCTATGTTGCCCAAGCACTCAAATCCTTTGGCCTGAATGTCATGCAAATTGACGACGGCTGGCAACTCGGCCAATCCACGAATGGTCCGAAAAAAATTTATGCCCATTACAATCCAAAGGGACCTTATCCCTCAGGCATGCAGCCCATCGCCGATACCATCAATGCGTCAGGCATGACAGCTGGGATCTGGTTAACCCCGTTTGCGGGCTCCTGTGAAGACCCTTGGTTTGCCGATAAGATGCACTGGTTCGCCAAGCGTCCAGACGGCTCGCCTTATGACACACGCTGGGGTGGCACCTGCCTCGATCTGACCCACCCAGAGACCCAAGATTACTTACGCCAAGTGATCAACACTATGACCCACCAGTGGGGTTATCACTATCTAAAAATGGATGCCCTCTATGCTGGCGCAGCCATTAATCTCAACTATGTGTGCGACACCTTCAGGGAAGATGAAATCGGCCAAGCAATCCTTTCCGATCCATCCGTCACGCAAATTCAAATGATGCGCAACAGCCTCAGACTCGTTCGGGAAGCCGCGGGGAAAGATGTCTTTATCCTCGGGTGCTGTACCCCCCAAAATATGCGTAGCGCTGGCGCCGCATTCGGACTGGTGGATGCCATGCGCATCGGACCTGACAATGGCGCTTCTTGGTCCCACATGATGCGAGGCCCAGAGTTTGGCGCGTGGAACTACTTCCTCAATGGACGCGTCTGGTACAACGACCCTGATCCTTTGTATGTCCGTGCCTCACTTCCAGCTTCTCAAGCGCAAGCATTGGTTTCCTGGGTAACCCTCAGTGGACAGATGAACAGTAGTAGCGAACACTACGATAAATTACCGCCAGACCGATTGGATATGCTTAAACGGTCTATGCCCTCCCATCATGCCACCGCTCGCCCAGTGGATCTTTTTGAAAACCGCATTCCGGGCATCTGGCAGGTCACAGACCAGCTTGAAGGCAAACGCCGCGATGTCATTGGCCTTTTCAACTGGGAGAGCAGTGACAAAACATGTTTTGTCACTGCCAAAACCCTCGACATCCCACACGCAGAAAAGTACATTGCTTTCGAATATTGGGGAAACACTCTAACCCCCCCCTTCACCCACACACTCGCCTATCCTGTAAAAGCACAATCTTGTGCTGTTCTCGCAGTTTGCGCTGTGGCCAACCATCCACAACTCATCAGCACCTCACGGCATATCACCCAAGGGTTGGTGGATGTCAAAAGAGCACATTGGCATGCAGCGAGTCGGACACTTGAGGGAACAAGCGAAACCGTAGCAGGTGACCGCTACGAATTACGTATTCTCACCTATACTGGAGAAAACAAACCCGCATATGACAATCCCATCCGTGTTGTACTCACCGGCGCCAACGGGCACGAGTTAACCATTACGCCAGGCGAAGGGAGTGTCACTCGAGCTGACGATGCCTATAACACACCCAATACACCCAGCGCTCCGATGACAACACTCTTTGAACCGCAGAGAGAAGAGGGA
>CAZSUM010000415.1:0-1592 GCA_964610015.1 uncultured Lentisphaeraceae bacterium | reverse complement strand
AGACCCCACGTAATCGTGTGCGGTCAAAATACGAGTGGTCATTTGAGTCTTCACATCAAACCTGCAACAGCCGCTCCGATAACCGGCGAGTCATCGACTTGAATGAGCTCATAGGCAATACCGCGCGGCGCAAGGAGTTCTTGCAATTCACGTTGGACAAGCTTTGGAAAGTCCGCCGTGCGTGTACGATAGTAGGTGGACCCATCTACATTGACGCAAACGGGGCGTGCTGGATCGTGGCCCGCGCCCGTTCGGAGGATGGCAGAGGCGAGATTAATGGCCGTCAGAATCGCAGCCCGCTGATAGATTGGCAGACACAGGTGGATCACAGTCGCGTGGTCAGTTTCACTGAAGGCGGTCGACATAAACGGGTTTTCTGGCGTGGCTACGCCGCCACAAAAGTCATCGAGATCCTTACTCGACAGACTTTTTAGACCGGTGATCGCAGCGGCAGCCACTGGCGAGAAAAGGTCGGCTTTGACAGCTTCGTGCAAGATGGTGAGCCCCAGTGTGCCGAGATACGCGCCAGAGATCATCTTTTCAAAGGTATAATAGCCAGGATCGATTGTTTCGGCATCCATCAGGCGATCAAACACAGTTTGTTCAACGCGTCGAAAGGCCCCGGACTCAACATTGATGGCCATCGAGCCAGCAGGCGTGAGGTTTGGACATTTGGTGATTTGTGCATGCCCTGCGACATAGGCTGTATTGGTCCCTGTGCCTAAGATAAAACCGACATAGGCGGCGTAGTTCTTTGTTACGCCAACGCTTTTACCCGCGAGCAGGGTGGCAACGGTATCGTTCAGAATGACAATCCGGTGGTTATAGCCGCGTTTAGCCAAATGTTTTTTAAGACCCGAACCAATGAGCTGGCCTTCGACTGACCGCGCCTGAATCTGCTTACTCCAACGGATCAGGCGTGCATCGCAATCAGGGAGAATCTCAGCGGGGTAAGAAAAACAGAACCCGATGGTGTCCGACTGTTCTACAACGGGCAGAAGGAAATCGGCAAACGCTTCAAAAAAGTCATCCACGCCAATTTCTGAACGGGTACCGGGCATACTGCTCTTGTGAAAGGCACCAATCTCGGGTTTACCCGCCGCATTGATTGTGACCACCGCAACTCGCAAGTTGGTGCCGCCCGCATCAAGCACAATCACGGGTGTGTTGGTTTTAACAGGCTGGTCAATCGAAATATAGGAAGGAATCATCATCAACGAGGAGGGGTTCCCAGCTAAGCCAGCGGCCATCTCCTCATCAAAAGCTTTTAATATCGCTTCGCGATCGATATTTTCAATATCCAGACCATTCTTTTTCAGAAACAGTTCTTCACGCGTGTGCATTTTCTCTCCCCAGTATCATGGTGTAAAAGGTGTTATTTTCAAGCGAGTGCATTGGTTTTGTCAATGCCGAACCCACCCGGCGGTTAAGGCAAACCACCATTGGCAGCATCTCCCAGCCCGCAGGTGACCTCATACGGCATTTCCAAAACAGCGATACAGAGTTTAAAGGGCGCGACCAAGCCGCGCCCCGTATTGGAAAGGCCTTCGCCAAAGGTGACCCCCGGCAACGGAGAAAAGAGCATTTGAGTC
>CAZSUM010000414.1:0-1601 GCA_964610015.1 uncultured Lentisphaeraceae bacterium | reverse complement strand
ACATCCGTCATCGGATATCGTGCCAAGACGCCGGTCAGGATGCCGTCCGTCAATCCTTGCTCCACGCAATCCGCCAGTCGCTCATCCGGCAACCGCTTCCGAGCCGCAGGGCTCAACTCCACCGCGTGTCCAGTCCCCCGCTTACGAGGGCTTACTTCAATTGTCACTTGCGCCATGTGGCGCTTGCCACCCAACTCGCGGTCAAAGAGATAGTCACGTTTACCCAGTGCAGTCACTGTCTCGTAATACGATACCATCGGTCGACCCGTGTTGGCTTCACACTTAAACTCACGCCGTAAACGATCCACCAGAATCTCAAGATGGAGCTCGCCCATTCCGCTTAAAATAGTCTGTCCGGTTTCCTCGTCCACTCGCACCTGACACGTCGGATCTTCTGCCGCCAAAAGCGCAATCGATTCAGCCAGCTTATCCTTGTCTGCACGTGACTTTGGCTCAATCGCCATGAACATCACCGGTTCAGGTACTGTAATCCGCTCAAGATAGACCGGCTGATTCTCAGGACACAACGTATCACCAGTGGTCGCCTCTTTCAGGCCCATAATCGCACCAATGTCACCCGCCGCCAATGAATCGACATCTGTTCGATCATCCGCAAAAAGCCGCACAATCCGCATCACGCGTTCACGTTTCTTAACTCGCGGAAGAAAAACGTTCTGCCCCTTCTTCAACACACCTGAATAAATGCGTACAAAAAAGAGTCGCCCTACATGTGTGTCGGTCGCAATCTTAAAGACCAACGCAGTCAACGGCGCTGTCTGACTCTGCTCACGCGTCACCGGCTGACCACGCTTAAGATCTGTGGCCACCACTGCCGGACGATCCAGCGGCGAGGGCAGATAGCTGACAACCGCATCCAACAACGCTTGCACACCCTTGTTGCGCAAGGAAGTCCCACACAAAACCGGAACCATCTTGTTGGCAATCACGGCCCTGCGAATCGCTTGACGCAAAAGATCAGCCGGCAACTCCGGCTGCTCAAAGAAGCGCTCAACAATCTCTTCGTCTACTTCAGCCACCTGCTCACATAATAACGCCCGCGCTTCTTCCGCCTCAGCCCGCATGGCCTCCGGAATCTCAGAGTGGATCACCTCGCGCCCTTCGCTGGACTCAACGTAGGTAATCGCTTTCATCTCCAGCAGATCAATCATCCCGCTGTAGGTTTCAGCCTGACCTATCGGTAGTTGCAGACAAACGGCATTTGCATGTAAGCGCGTGCGAAGCTCTTCAACACAGCCCGCAAAATTCGCGCCCATGCGATCCATTTTGTTGATGAATGCCAAACGCGGAACGTGATACCGGTCTGCTTGACGCCACACGGTTTCAGATTGCGGTTGGACCCCGCCAACAGCACAAAAAACGCCCACCGCGCCGTCTAGCACACGCAATGAGCGTTCAACTTCTATCGTAAAATCGACATGTCCAGGCGTGTCGATCAAATTGATCTGTACACCCTGCCAGGAACAGGAAATAGCCGCGCTGGTAATGGTAATCCCGCGCTCGCGTTCCTGTATCATCCAGTCGGTGATAGTGTTGCCATCGTCTACATTGGGATCCTCAGTTACAATGATATCGTGCATCTG
>CAZSUM010000413.1:0-1615 GCA_964610015.1 uncultured Lentisphaeraceae bacterium | reverse complement strand
GAGCTACAGGGGCATTGTTTTGAAAAAAGTCCACTTACTGTAACAAAGAAAACTGGAGAGGTGCAAGCTTGGCAAATCATTTCGTTGGTGTGCGCAAGACTTTACTTGTTGGGTGACTTCGGTTGCAGCGTTTTATAGATAAAGAAGGTACAAAAGCCAATCACGAGAATCCAGCATAGTAACATTGTAAACCATCCTGCAGGTGTCATGAGTGTTTCACCTGCCAGTCGGGGGGAAGTGCGCTGATTACGCAATCGACAACTTGATCTAAGGTGAGCACGGTGCTGTCAATTTCTAGTGCACCGTCGGCCTTGCGAAGAGGCGCGTGTACGCGTGTTGAGTCGATGGTGTCACGTGCTAAAAGGGATTGTTTGACTTCCTCAGCGGAGAGGTTGGAAATTCCTTTTTCCACCTCTTCTTTGCGTCGTCTTTCGGCGCGTGCCTCGGCACTGGCAACAAGATAAAAGCGGGCCGGGGATTCGGGAAAGACGGCGGTGGTGATATCGCGCCCTTCTACAATCAGATCTCCGAACCGTGTCAGATCGTGCAACCAAGCCGTGACACGATCGCGGACCTGCTTGACTGTGGCAACTGGGCTGGCGTGCGCGTTGATCTCCGGGGTGCGAATGGCATCGCCGGGGGGTAGACCGTTGACCAGAAATTGAATGGCACCATCGTGAGGTTGATACGTGACAAATACGGTGTCGGCAAACGCGGCAATGGCTTGCGGATCAGCGGTGTTAACTCCGTTTTGCAAGCATTGCCACGTCATGATCCGATAAAGCGCGCCGGAGTCGACGTGCAGAAACCCGAGTTTCTTTCCGACCCGACGCGCAGTTGATGATTTGCCTGATCCTGAAGGACCGTCAATTGCAATCACACGATTCATAGATCACAACACTCCTATCGGATACCCGCGTGATATTTCTGAATCGACTTAACGCCCCCAGAGCTGTCGCGTGCAGCACGAATTCCCTGTGCGGCAGCGGATGCGGCCGCAAGGGTGGTCAAATAGGGGATCTTATACTTCAAGGCAGCTTTGCGAATCGAAGCATCGTCAGCGCGTGCATCACGGCGTGCGGAGGGCGTATTGATTACCAGTTTGACCTGGCGATTGAGAATGGTATCCAGCACATTGGGGCGACCTTCGTTAATCTTTTGGACCACTTCACCGGAGACGCCATGCTCGTTGAGCCAGCGGATGGTGCCTTCGGTTCCAACGATCGTGTAGCCAAGTTTAACAAACTCGCGCATGACTTTGATCGCAGATGCTGGTTTTTCCGAAAGGCTTACGAGGATGGCCCCTTCCTCTGTTGGTAAGCGGGCATTGGCGGCTTCTTGTGATTTGTAATACGCCAAACCGAATGTTGATGCGAGCCCCAGGACTTCGCCCGTGGACCGCATTTCAGGGCCGAGTACAGGGTCAACCTCTGGGAATTTATCAAACGGGAAAACAGCTTCTTTGGCACCATAGTGCGGGATCACTTTTGCCTTGAGATCCAGTTCAGCGATGGAGGCACCGAGCATCAAGCGCGTTGCGATGCGGGCCATCTGTGTATTACAGACTTTAGAGACCAGCGGTACCGTGCGAGAGGCACGAGGGTTGGCTTCCAAA
>CAZSUM010000412.1:0-1615 GCA_964610015.1 uncultured Lentisphaeraceae bacterium | reverse complement strand
CTCGTGAATGGCAAACCTTTAGACACCACGTTTGGAACCGAAGGCGAAAAATGGCATTGGCAGAATGGCGGAACTGTTGAAATCACCGACAAAGAAGCACAGCTTGCGATCCACGACCTCACTGGGTTTGAAGGTCGTTGCGATGCGATCTTATTCACAACCGATTCAGCGCTTCTCATTCCAAATGATGGCGAAGAAATCTCTGCGTTTCGAAATAGGCTTTTAGGTTTTCCCCGTGAACCTGAGGGTGCTCGAAAATATGACCTCGTCGTTGTCGGAGGCGGAATGGCTGGCTGTTGTACCGCCATTTCAGCAGCCAGACTAGGGTTACAGGTTGCACTACTCCAGAATCGTGAGGTCCTCGGTGGCAACAACAGCTCAGAAGTTCGAGTTCAACTACTGGGCGGCGTGAATCTCCCCCCCTACCCTGCTCTTGGCAACGTCGTTGCAGAGCTTGACCCTGTCTTGCGCGGGAATGTCAAGCCAGCGTCTTTTTATGATGACCCCAAGAAACTTCGTGTAGTGAAAAACCAGAAAAACCTGCATCTGTTCTTGAACACTCACGCTTTTAAGGTTGAGAAAACAGCAGACCTCATCACAGCCATTATCGCAAAAAATACCCGCACGGGCAGGGATCTGCTATTTAAAGCCCCGCTGTTTGTGGATTGTACGGGCGATGGAACCATCGGTTTTCTTGCCGGTGCCGATTCAAGGATGGGCCGTGAAAGCAGAGAACAAACCCAAGAGTCGATGGCCCCTGAAAAAGCCGACAATATGATCATGGGGATGAGTGTTCAGTGGTATTCTCGGTCGACTGACAAACCAACGAGTTTTCCTGATTGCCCGTGGGCCGTACAGTTTACTCAGGAAAGCTGTCAGCCTGTTTTTCGCGGAGAATGGGACTGGGAAGCGGGAATGAGCCGAGATCAAGCCGCAGAAACGGAATTCATTCGCGATTACAGTTTTCGCGTGATTTACGGAAACTGGGCATTTATGAAAAACCACAGCAAACAGAAGAAAAACTTTTTAAATAAAGAGTTTGACTGGATGGCCTACATCGGTGGCAAACGCGAATCGAGAAGACTCATGGGCGATGTCATCCTGACACAGCAGGATATGCAGAATGACATCGTATTCCCCGATGCGTTTATAACCCCAACATGGAGTCTCGACCTGCATTTCCCTCATCCGGACAATACAAAATTTTTCCCAAATGAGGAATTCCGCTCCTCCTCAGTACACAGCAGTATCAAGCGCAACCCGATTCCTTATCGCTGTCTTTATTCTCGCAACATCCCAAATCTCATGATGGCGGGTCGAAATATCAGCGTAACACACGTGGCTTTAGGAAGTACCCGTGTCATGCGAACCTGCGGCATGATGGGAGAGCTGGTCGGTATGGCCGCCTCCGTGTGCAAAAAGTATGACATCTTACCGCGTGCTGTTTACGCGGATCACCTCGACGAACTCAAAGCGCTCGCCAAAAAAGGGATCGAATCCCCAAAAGAGAATTAATCATAAAAACTTATCAACCCCTCATCTTGGCGCTCCTCCTCTTGACCCACCTGTACGCGGTCGCTGAAAAACCCCAGTCAAATCAACCCGCCAACCCCAC
>CAZSUM010000411.1:0-1645 GCA_964610015.1 uncultured Lentisphaeraceae bacterium | reverse complement strand
TGGAACGCTTCCTTTTATATCTGCGGCATTTAACTTTACAATTTTCGCCCCGGCGAATCTTTCTGTTTGTCGGACAGTCGAAAACGCGCTACAGTCAAAATTGTTATGATTCGGGTTGCAACGATGATGAATCTTGCAAGAAACAAATGAAACCCGAATAACCAAAAAGAAAGGAACGAGGAGAATGAATAGACGACACTTCATTACAGCAGCAGCACTAGGTACGGCTGGGGCCGCCTTAGTAATGGCTGAAGAGAAGCCAGACGTAGCCAAGGCGGAACACGGAGCCTGTGGGCTTTCCTGTGCGGCATGCCGAATGAAACTGAATGGTAAGTGTGACGGCTGCGGAAAAGGGCCAAAAGCAAAGTGTGCCATTCTTCAGTGTGCCCAGATGAAGAAGTTGAGCTTTTGCGCACAATGCAAAGGCTACCCGTGTACCAAAATCAAGGAAAGTGGTAAGTTCGGAGATGCTTGGCTTGACAAAATGGCCAAGGCCCCTGTCCCACTTTCTTGAAGCGTTTTGAACTAAAAGATTCAAACACAAGCAGTAGCCCACTGTGGTTGCTGCATGTGTTTTTTTGTCGGTTGTGGATTTTATCTAGCTCAAATACCCCTCGCGCAACAGACAACAGATGCCTGTTCGTATAAAAATTGTATCTAACGAACTGTTTAAGGTATAGTTGACACCTTGAATTTACACGCGAGAGAACACCTAAATATAACGGAAAAACCGATCATCATCGGCTTTGGTCCTGCGGGTATGTTCGCTGCCCTTGAGCTGATCACTCATGGTCTCAAGCCGATCATATTTGAGCGGGGCAAGCGGCTGGAAGAGCGCAATCGAGATGTTGCGCTGTTCATGAGAGAGCGAGTGCTCAACCCTGAATCAAATATCCAATTTGGCGAAGGTGGTGCTGGCGCCTATTCTGATGGAAAGCTGTTCTCCCGCAAGACCAACACCTCGCCAGTCAACAAGGTGTTGACCACGTTCATTAAATTTGGCGCACCGGAAAAGATTGGGGTTGTCCATAAACCCCACTTGGGAACAGACGTGCTGCGCGGAATCGTTTGTAATATCAGGGAACATATCCTCGCACAGGGCGGCGAAATTCATTACAACGCAAAAATGACGGACTTGATTCTGCACCACAATGAAGTCGTCGGTGTTGTCATCAATGAAACAACGGACTATCGCTGTTCAAGCCTCTATCTAGCCGTGGGGCACTCCGCGCGCAACACCTTTGAGATGCTTGCCAAAAAAGGCGTTTACCTAGAGCAGAAGCCGATCACCATCGGCATGCGAGTGGAGCATCCAGCGGCGATCATCAACCACATGCGCAAGGACGACCCTCACACGGATGTTCCATCTTTCGGTGCCGCGACCTATTCACTTAATTACACGGACCGCAAAATCAGAAGAGGCGTCTATACCTTCTGCATGTGTCCTGGCGGCGAAGTGGTAAACGCTTCGTCGGAACAAGGGCACCTCGTTGTCAACGGCATGAGCTATGCCCAAAGAGCCTCTCCCTTTTCTAATGCGGCCCTCGTGGTCAATTGCCGACCCGAGGACTACTCATCTGCCGACCCCTTGGCTGGCATCTCTTTTCAAAAAGCTATCGAGAGAAAGGCTTTTCGTGCTGGGGGC
>CAZSUM010000410.1:0-1668 GCA_964610015.1 uncultured Lentisphaeraceae bacterium | reverse complement strand
ATGTCCCCTTCGAAATCGTTGCCCCTGGAACACGTATAACCCTCTGTTATGAGGATGGTTCAAAACAGACCTATACCATTCTCGGTGAGTGGGATCGCGATGAAACGCTCAACATCATCTCCAATCGTACACGACTCGCTCACTGTCTCCTCGGAAAGCAAGCGGGTGATCGCGTCCAGGTTCCCGCTTCTACTGGTGAAGTGTCCGCACTCATTGAGGCTGTTCTTCCTCTGGATGACGCCATTCGGGATTGGATCAAATCAAACCCCGACTCTAAACCAGTCGTGTGATTTCTTCACTTGTTACCTTTATTCTCCCCATGTATAATCGAACTACAAGCGCGTTGAACGTTTTCTTCCTGAAAAGTGAGGTGCCCAATGGCCACTAAAAAACCGACCCAAAAACCCAATGTCAAAAGCTCCAAAAAGCCCGTTCGGAAAACAGCGACCAAGCGCAGGACTGCTGCTGCTGTAAAAGCCTCTACCCCTCAAAAGAAAAAGGGAGTTAAGGTGGTTGCCAAACCGATCAAGAAAACGCCTGTGAAAAAGGCTGCGGCTGCAACGACTAAGAAGTCAGCCAAGAAGCTCCCCACAAAGAGTGTAAAAAAAGCCATTGTGAAAACAAAATCTGTCAAGACTCCTAAGTTGGTGACGCCAACCAAAGTGGAAACGCCTGTTGCGATCAAAGAAACGCCAGCCCATAGCATGTCTGAGAAACAGGCACATTTTAACAAGACCGATCTCATGCAATTTAAAGCCGACCTCATCGCAATGCGTGAACGTATTACCGGTCAATCGGGAGCTATGCGCCATGCGGCCCTCCAAAGAAACGATGAAAGCAATCTGGAAGAGGATGGCACCGATGCTTTTATGCGGCTTCAAACATTAGAACAGGTCAGCAGTCAACAGCAGATTGTCTCAAACATCGATGAGGCGCTACGCGCGATTGAAAAAGGGTATTATGGCGTGTGCGACATCTGTGGCGAATTGATCCGCAAACAACGTTTGACGGTACTGCCCTTCGCAAAGAACTGCATCCGTTGTCAGTCTGAAATGGAAAAACGTACCCGTCGCGGCGGTCGCTGGTAAAAAGGTTCTCATGCGTGTCACCCTCCTTGTTACTTTGTTCGTGCTGGCAGATCAACTCACTAAAGGGTGGGCTGTTGCACGATTGAAGACCCTCTACTCCTTCGAAGTGTTGCCCGGCTTTTTCAATTTGAGCTATGTGGAAAATCAAGGAGCCGCTTGGGGCATGCTAGCAGGGCAACAACTTTTTCTGATTCTCTTCTCATTGCTCACCTTGGGTTTCTTGCTCTGGCGAAGAAACCAGATCTTCCGCCCACTCTGGGGTGGATTTATGACTTTGTCCTTGCTTCTAGGCGGAATCACAGGAAACCTGATTGACCGCATTCGCTTGGGACATGTCATCGACTTTCTTGACTTTCATTGGCATGGCGCGCACTTCCCCGCTTTCAATCTGGCTGATTCCGCAATCTGCTGTGGCGTGTTTCTTTTTGTCATCACCCAATGGCTTCACGATAAACGTTTGCAACCGTGAAGGAGGCCAGCGCCGTGCTTCAGGCCTGGACACTTGCTGGCGCAACCGCGACCGGAAAGAGCGCAGCAGCCCAATGGCTCGCTGAGCAGCATGGCTATTCGATTCTTTCGG
>CAZSUM010000409.1:0-1687 GCA_964610015.1 uncultured Lentisphaeraceae bacterium | reverse complement strand
CCGACAACATCGTCGCCTTCTGGATGCCCGCCGAACCGCTGACGCCACAAAAGCCGATCGAATTCTCCTACCGCCTCCACTGGTTCCGAGACAACGCCTCCCTGCCGCCACTGTCCAGAACCCTCGCCACTCGAATCGGCGATGCCACCGAATATCCCGGTGCCAAGAAAATCGTTCTCGACTTCAGCAACGCCCCGGGATTGGATCGTAACAATCCCGATAGCGTCAAACCGATTATTTCCCTCACCAACGGAAATCTAAAAGGCCAACACATTCAACGAAACGATCTGAGCAAAACCTGGCGAGTCTTTTTTGATGTCGAACCAACTGACCGTACTCAGCCCGTAGAAATGCGTTGTTTCCTACAGTCGAACGGACTGCCGCGGAGCGAAACATGGACCTACTATTGGAACCCCTAGACCCGTTCATCCCTGTTTGGGGTAGCCCGGCGGAATGGAACAGTGCCTATGAAAAACTCGAGAGCTACCTGCGCGCTCACGAGGTCGACAGCCATTTGCATCGGGCGCATCTCATTACCCTGATCCTGCAAAACGTCAGCCTACGCTGGAAAGATCAAACACCTTCCACGCCCCCCTCCACTTTGGCGATCGAAGAAGCCAACCGATTGATCAACGAATGGTTCACCTTGCTCCTCGATCTGCCCCTAGAAAAACGCTCCGTCTTCACTGACGCCGACGGACGTGTCGCTCTATTCCTCTGCGACGGACCGCTGCGCTGGCCCTACGCCTTTCTGCAAAAGCGCCATATTCCTGAAGAGTTCAAAACCGCCATATTCCTGAAGAGTTCAAAACCGCCATGTCGAAAAGCCTCATGCGCGCCGGCCCTGAACTGCAAATCAGCCATATGGTTCCGCGCCCAATCGACCTCGGACTCTTCCCGGAACTCGCCGACGACACTCTGGACGCGCTCAACCGCATGCCACTGATTAAAGCGCTGGTCGGTTGGCTTGTTTTTCTTGCCATTCTCACCTACCTCTTCTGGCTAACACGATGACAACTGTAAAACTGCTCTCAGGCACCCGCAAAGTGCGGCGAAGGATTCTCTTCTTCTCGCTAGCATTTCTGCTCATCACGACCGCCACTTGGGTCATGGCCGACATCCTCTGGCGCGGCGGGGGTATGAGTGACTGTGAAATCGCCATCCTCATTCTCTTCGCCATTTTGTTTACACCGGTTTCCCTCGGCATCGTTCAAGCCCTCACTGGCTTTCTTATTTTATGGAGAGGACGCGACCCCACCCGACTACTCTCCCTGCTTGAAAAAACGAAACCCAATCCTGAGCTTCCGGTGACGGCCGTGGTTCTCCCGATCTTCAACGAGGACGTCAGCCGCGTCTACGAAGGCCTCCGCGCCATCTACCACTCCGTCGAACGCACCGGCAAACTGCAACACTTCGACTTCTTCATCCTCAGCGACTCCAACGACCCCAATAAATGGATCGAAGAGGAAATGGCTTGGGCCGAACTCTGCAAACAGGTCAACGGCTTCGGTCGCATCTTCTACCGCAAACGCAAAATCACCGTCAACCGCAAAAGTGGAAACATCAGCGACTTCTGTCGCCGTTGGGGTAGTAAATACCGCTACATGGTCATCCTTGATGCCGACAGTGTCATGAGCGGCGAGTGCCTTGTCAAACTCGCGCAGCTTATGGAACTCAACCCGCAGGC
>CAZSUM010000408.1:1427-1697 GCA_964610015.1 uncultured Lentisphaeraceae bacterium | reverse complement strand
CGACCTTCAGTGAAGGCGTCAGTGGACACCAGAGATTCGGCCCCCCCAGTAGCTCAGGCTCAATCTGTTCAGTCAGCATCCGACGCAACCCTGGTGCATGACGTTTCAATTTCTCAAATCCTTTCATCACAAAAGCGTAATCTTTGGGAGCAGGCTCATCAAACCAATAGACATAAGCCTTGTCTAACCACCCCTTCTCTTTTAAATGCGCTTCAATACCACGCAGATATTTACCGAGGAGCATGTCGTACTCAGGCGCATCCTCAGAAA
>CAZSUM010000408.1:0-1417 GCA_964610015.1 uncultured Lentisphaeraceae bacterium | reverse complement strand
CATGAAACGTGCCTCCTCCCAACCCCTCAACACGCATTAAAAACGTGTTAAAATGATACTCATCAAAAGCTTTTTCCATCGCCGTATCCCACGGTTCCCAATCAAAGACCGGCTCAACCAAAGCGACATCCTTGGGTTCAAAAGCCTTCCATGAAACCTGCCAGGGATCAAGCGGAACCGGATTGTAAGGCGAGAGATGATACTCCCCTAGACAACGGAGATAACGCGCCATGACCTCACGCCGCTGAGCGGGGTCGCTCACCTGATGATACCGCCATAACGTCTTGGGGTTGAATCCAAAGGCGGTCTCACAAGTCAACGAATCCGGAAGCGCAAACCCGTAAACCTCTACATTGAGAATGGTGCTCACCTTCAAACCATCAGCCGTGATCTGCACCGTGCCCCGATAGATGCCAGCGGGTGTCGCTTTTGGCACTTTGACGCAAATCCAAAACGGTTGATTAACGCCTTTCACGACAATGACACCCTCTTGCTGCGGCAATAATGGGTCTGGCCACTTGTCCACAACACCCACCTGATCCGTCTTAACTGAAACAGGCACATAGCCGACTTTTGAAATCATAATGTTCGAAGAGGCTAGACAGCCATTCATTGACTGTAAATCTGACACGGTGACCATCAGATTTGTCAATGTCGTGTTCGGCGTGACGACCATCTGTAGCGACTCAGATTCATTTTGTGCCAAACGCAAGGTCAAGGCTTTAGCGATCTGACGCGGCAATTCACGATCAAGCGGAATCTTCCAACCGGATGACGCACGCCAAACATTCAGCTTCGGATTGTTTAGCGGAATCAGTTCACCATAGTTGCTTGAGTAGTAGTCAGACACAGTGCGCTCACTGGTGGCACTAAAAAAAGAACCCACTTCCAACGTCATCCGCCAGAGCCCCACACCGGGAAAGGCATAAGGCATCTCCAAATCGTATGCGCCAGCAGTGGGAAGCGACATGGCTGCCCGATTGGTTTGCGGAGCTTGCCCCTCACACGCAAAAATGACACGCGCTTCTGTTTCTAGCGGTTGCCCTGTCGCGTTACGGACTGTCATCTCAACGGTGTTCTCTCCATTCGGCATTAGCACGCCCAATGTCCGCACCTGCACCGGCACCTGTGAATCGGTTAAAGCGGTTTCAAGATGGTGAGTCACCCCTTGGAGCGTCACCGCCGGTCCACTTACTTTTCCTGTGAAAGAATAACTCCCAACCTGCAGGGTGCAACTAGGTTGAGTCCCACGCAATCGCACAAAAAGTGTTTCCGTCGGAAAAAGAGCAGGTGGCACCGACACCTCAAGTTGACCACTATTTGTCAATGCTCCTGCAACCTGCCAAGCTTTACCATCTACCGAAGCCTCAACCAACAAACGCCCAGAAATGAAATAGCCACTATCAATTCTCACATT
>CAZSUM010000407.1:0-1731 GCA_964610015.1 uncultured Lentisphaeraceae bacterium | reverse complement strand
AGCTTCGGGTGCGTTTGTCGCACGCATGGTAGCGGCATTCCACTCGATCTTTTTTCCAAGGCGGATAGGAAGCACGCCAACGAGCAGTGCTTCTGTGAACGGCGCGGAATACCAGAACCCAGCCTTGGCATCTTCGGGCTTGCCGGCCAGACACGCTTCGACCCACTCTTTACGGTGACCTAGACTGCGCGGGATCGTCTTTTCCGGACGAACAAAAGTAGCCATCGCACGTTCAGGCACGAGTCGAGGTGCGCCCGACCACCCCGGGCACAGAATCACACCTTTATCGCCGACAAAATAGATGCCATTGTCATTAAGCGTGCGGTCGGGCTCCATGCCGGGAGGAGGCGGAGGCAATTTGCCGCCATCATACCAAGTTAACGTCACGGCACCTCTTTTGCCTTTTGCCGCAAAGTGCCAAGTGACGATACTCCAAAGCGGAAAACTGTCGGGGTTAGTTTCGGAGGTGACGGCCTCCACCGACTCTGGCGCGCCGAGGTCGAGTACATACCATGCGGGGTCGGCATTATGCACCATCATATCGCCGAGTGCACCGCAGCCGTAATCAAACCAACCCCGCCATTTGCGTGGGACATAGTCGGGGTGATACGCATGCTTGGGCGCGGGGCCTTGCCACAGATCCCAATCGAGTGTGGCGGGCACTGGCAATGTTTCCGTTGGACGTCGTTTACCCTGCGTGTTTCAGAAGGTTCCCGGACGGTCGGACCACACGTGCACCTCTTTCACTGTGCCGATTGCTCCGGCGTCGATCCATTCCTTGGTCAGCCGGAGGCCCTCACCTCCGTGGCCATTGTTGCCCATCTGCGTCACGACCTTTGTTTCCGCTGCGACCTTGCCCATCACGCGAGCCTCTTCGATGGTGTGCGCCATCGGTTTCTCGACATAGACATGTTTGCCGCGAAGCATCGCCGCAAGGGAGATTGGCGCGTGCCAGTGGTCGGGTGTTGCGATCATCACGGCGTCCAGATTCTTTTCCTTTTCCAGCATGACGCGGTAGTCTGTGTAGAATG
The DNA here is from genome assembly GCA_964610015.1 of uncultured Lentisphaeraceae bacterium. GTDB lineage: Bacteria > Verrucomicrobiota > Kiritimatiellia > RFP12 > UBA1067 > CAZSUM01. Next base: position 700 of record CAZSUM010000407.1, on the reverse strand, counting down.
GACGGTTCGGATACTGCTTCACGGTGTGGGCGGCATAGGCAGTATCGACATCGCAGAGAGCCGCAATCGTTGCGTTCGGGAGTGTGGCCAATTCGCGTGTGACCCCGCTCCCTTGCCCGCCGATGCCGATACATCCGATATTAAGGCGTCCAGAAGGAGGCGTTTGTCCGTTGAGTCCGAGCACATGACTCGGCAGGATCGAAAATGCGAAACCCGTGGTTATCCCGGTTGAAAGAAACCCGCGTCGTGACAGCTTCATGTTGTTCATGATCTCGTTCCCTTTTTTAAAAGCCCCAACCCACATCGTCGTCATGTTTAAACGTATGGTTGGGGGCTACGCAGCAACAAGGAATTTTCGTGGTGAGCGTGCCGATTAATGAAGGCTCAGAACCGTGCCACCCGTGTACGGCGTGGTCAGAACCAAGTCTTTGTCGACAAGTTCCAACGAGCAATTCTGGGGCGCGATTTGAGCGTTGAGCAAATTCAGCGTCGCTTCGGAAATACCGAATGTGTCAATCGTCCGGGCCAGAACCTGTTTTCCGCCACCGCCTCTTGCAAATTCGGTAATATCAAGTTTGATCTTTACTGTGGGATCCAGATTAATGTCACGTTCGTTATTCACGATAGTCTGCATCGGCGGCTCCAAATAACCGCCTCTGGGAATCACAAACTCAAGCGTTGTTCCGCTCCGGATAAGAAT
>CAZSUM010000406.1:0-1733 GCA_964610015.1 uncultured Lentisphaeraceae bacterium | reverse complement strand
AGGCATGGAACGCTTCCTTTTATATCTGCGGCATTTAACTTTACAATTTTCGCATTCTCGTATTTGTCATCTTTGCATTGGCCCCACTAGAAGCGCTTTGATAAGCTGAGATCTTATTCTGATCAAAACAGGACGAGCTTTTTAATGAATCCTCCCGCTATTCTCTTTGATATCGACGGCACCTTACTCTATGCGCGTGGCCTTGGAAGAACCGCGTTTGGGCGTGCCTTTGAAACAGCTTATGGTCTCTCCTATCCTGATCTTGAGGAACTCAGCTTTGTCGGTGCAACGGATTCCAATGTCGTGCGCAACATGGCCGCCAAATGCGGCGTACCCAACACCCCCGCACGTGAAGAGCATTTCTTTCTTTGTCTAGCCCAGATTCTCGACGCAGGGCTTGCACAAACACCCCCCCTGGTCTATCCCGGAGTTTTGCAACTACTGAACGAGTTGAACCATCTAGGCTATAGGCTGGGGGTCATTACCGGCAATATTCGTGCGACCGCTTGGAGCAAATTACGTCACGCGGGACTTGACCATGCTTTTTGTTTTGGCGCCTATGGGAATGACCATCACGAACGCGATGTCATTGCGCAAATCGCGTGTCAGCGTGCGCCCGAGAGGTGCCAGCCGTATCTGCTCATTGGAGATACCCCGTCGGATATCGCCGCAGCCCACATGAATCATCTTAAGTCTGTCGCTGTTGCCACAGGCTGGGTTACCGCTAAAGACCTCTGTGCAGCCGGAGCTGATCTGGTGGTCGATGACTTCGCCAATACCGAAAACATCCTCACGCAACTTGCAGCGCTCCGCTGAAACTTGAGGCGTGAGGCGCGTGATCCTCACTCGCGCACGTGCAATTTTTCGATTCCGTCACGTCCTACCCCGCGTTGCATCTGAGCCTGTAACTCACCGAGGTATGATGTAAAAACCCCACGCGGTGTGGTGTCGTGATGAATGCAGAGCGCCGCCGACATGCCCACGACCTCGCCCATCATGCCCCCAGTCCGCATGACGCGAACAGAGCCGAGAACCACATGGGTCACGCTGATATTACGTCCAGCCATAAATAGATTTTTTATCGACCGACTATAGAGGCACCGATAGGGAATCGTATAGGGTTTGATTCCCCTTATTTTTGCAATGGACCGAAACGCCTGTCCCGGAAAGTGCTGGCTGTTCTCCGGATGTGGATAGTGCAAATCAAGTCCCCAGGTGGTCGTCACACAGGCATCAGAAAAAACGCGGTTAGTTTCAACATCCTGTTGCCGCAGAATGACGTCGCCCAACAATCGACGACTCTCGCGCTTCCCGCCAATGTACGCCACCCAGACCAATCGCTGCTTCTCAAACGCTGTCCGTTTTTCGCTGTGATTTTTAAGATACGCCCAGTTCCCAAAGGTTGCCCGCAAAGCATGATCTCTAATCTGCTCAATATCCGTCACTGAATCTAACGTCATCCCCGTCTCCCAATCCCAATCTCCGCGCTTCAAAACCTGCGCCGTTTGCTTGGTAAACCTCAGCGCCCAGGGGCACTCAGGAAACGAGACGGGAACAGCCGCAGCCTCCGAGTACCATTGCACCGACACCCCCATCATCATCCGATCAGCCTGCTCAGGAGCCAGCGCTTCACCCGTCTCGCTTCGGGCTTCACGTCCAACGTGAAAATCGGCTCCCGCCAGAAACCCGACCCCCCCATCGCCGGTACAGTCAGCAAAGAGCTTACCGCAAAA
>CAZSUM010000405.1:0-1735 GCA_964610015.1 uncultured Lentisphaeraceae bacterium | reverse complement strand
CGCACCTTTGAAGCCTTTATCCATGGCGTCATGCGCCATGGCTAAGTAAAGAAACGCTGAAAAAAACTCGCGACTGATTTGCGCATTGATCGCTTCCACCATTTTTTCACTGATCATTGACTTAACTCCTTTTTACGTTTTTAATTCGTTCATTGATAATAACGGGCAATTTCCTCTTTAGCAATCTTACACCACGCAATGGCCCGCGCCGGATCATTATGAATCGTCTCGTGATCTTTCATAATAATCTCGAGATGGCATCCTTTGGTCTTCTCAAGTGTATCACGCAATTCCTTACGTGCCGCCTCTTCGTTAAACGAAGTAGCGGACAAAATCTTCGGATCCGGTCGATACGAATACACATAGCGGTCCTGCAGCGCTTCTGCCATCTTAGCCCGATCACAGGTCTGTGATACAGAGACACGACGAATGTTCGGAATCTCTTTTAAGAAATCCCAGCGCTCACTAATGGGCTCACAACAGCCGTAACAGATCAGACCGAAACGCTCCATAACCGGCTTCTGGTATTGCAAAATAAACTCGTTGAACAACTCAGGATCTAACCCTTTGGTATCCTGACTCTCAAACAACGCCCAAAGATCTTTGGCACGCGCCGTGCCTTGATAGTCCTTAGCTGGCAACTCACTCGTCCATCCAAAGCCACCAGAACCAATATAATCTCCTTCGTTGTTTAGACTATACAATCCGGCATTCTCCAGAAAGGTGATCAGATCTAACGTTCCATCGCGTAAGAAAGCCATCAGCTGATGCAGTCCTTGCGGACTCTCTTTAACATCCTTCATGAACTGGTCAAACCCACGCAGTTTAATCAACTCACGCGTCAACCCCAACGACCAGTACCATTGCTCGCGCAATTTAACAGATAAGATCCCTCCAAAAACTTCACGGGCCAGATGCACAATGTCGGTTGTCGCTTCACGATCCACTGTTATCGTCTGAAACTGAAGACCACTTAAATCATTTAAATTATTCAATGTCGGCTGCGGATGAACCGACGACGTATCAGGCCCCCAATAGGTTCGCTTGTAGACCCATCCAACCGCAAAACGGCTCTCAACAACCCGGTCATCCCCCATCTGCTCGCCCCAGAAAATCTCCTTACGCAATCGATGTTCCCAATGTCTGGCCAACATGTGCGTACACTTAAGCGACTCCTCAGGTATAATTTCTCGCCAACTGAACTCAGGATCACAAAGAATTAACGGTCGTGCAGCAGAAAGCATATTGGTTCGCTTCCAAAGCACTTTCTTTTCTGCCTCAATCTGGCGCGTGGACAACGTCAAGACACGTTCCCCCAACTTGCGTAGCAAATCCCGCTCAGCTGGTGTGATCGTCAGGTCCGCGACATGCGTGTCCAGGGCAACATTGCCCGGTTGATCATGATGGTCATTCATAACCGAACCCTCCTCTAGCGACACCCTAGTCTATTTACTGAAGCCGCCTTTCGGATGTGTCGTATTGAGCCGAAAAACGGTCGCTCGCATACACAACGTATGCAGGCTTAATACTTCGGATTATAGGCAGTCCGAGAGAAAAAGTCTAGTGAAGAAATACGCGCCTGCCCGTTAATTTTGAGGAGGTCGATTGACAAAGTAAATGCGCCACCCCGTGATTGGAGGTGGCGCATTTAGTCTGCCAATGACTGGGGCGCATTTAGTTTGCCGAAAACAAGACGATGCTGGAGGAAGGATGCGGATGAGAGAAGCGACCTCAA
>CAZSUM010000404.1:0-1753 GCA_964610015.1 uncultured Lentisphaeraceae bacterium | reverse complement strand
AAGATCGGTGTCAAAACCCAAAGCAGAAAAAACGCCATCCCTGCAATCGCTAGGTACCCACTCAGCGTCAACGCGTTGTCCAATATCTTTCTTTTTTTCAAGCGCATCGACTCAGCCTCCCCTCAACCGACGACGTTGCCGTGTAACAATCCATTCACCTGCAAGGTTGCAGAAAAAACTAACCAGCAACAAACACAGCCCCATAGCAAAAAGAACATGATAGTGTGCCGAACCCGTCATTTGATCCGCTTCCCCCATATCGCCTGCAATCGTTGCCGTCAACGTCCGCACAGGCAACAGGAGGTTATACCAAGGATGGGGTACTTGTGCCGCGTTGCCGGAAGCCATCCAGACCACCATGGTCTCTCCCATTGCTCGCATCACCCCCAGCAAAACGGCGGAAAACAAGCCGCTTATCGCCGCCGGAATGACGACCTTAAAGAGGGTCTCCGCACGTGTCGCACCTAACGCATAACTCCCTTCACGTAGCTCACGCCCAACAGCTTGCAACGCATCTTCTGAAACACTCACAATCGTTGGTAGAGCCATGACACCTAATATTAAAGAGGCTGTAAGCGCATTAACCCCACTGGCAATCTCGAATGTTCCCGGCAGCCAAGAACCCGCATTTTGCATAAGCGGAGCAACAACGGTCAGCGCAAAAAAACCATACACCACAGAGGGAATGGCCGCCAACATTTCGATAATCGGTTTCAGAACCTGACGCAGATTAAACGGGAGAATATCGCTCATGCAGAGGGCTGCGAAAAGTCCCAGTGGTACAGCCACCAAGACCGCCCCAGCTGTCACCAACAAACTGCCAACAAAAATCGCCGCTGCCCCAAAAATGGGGGGTTCGTGTGTCGGATACCAAGCGGTTGAAAAGAAAAACTCACGTGGATCTACCTGCTGAAAAAACGGTAGCGCATCACGCGCCACAAAAAGAATAATCGCCAGTACCGACAGCGAAGCTACCGATGTAACCGCCAACAGCGTGCCCCGTCCTAAAAGGCTGTAGATCTTCCGGCGTCTCCGCTCACCGGAAGAAAGAATCATAGAGGTTTGACTGCGCATTTATTTCTCAGCAACAGGCACATAGCCGATCTCTTCAATGATCTCGCGCCCCTTCTCGGAATGGCTCATGGCGAGAAATTTAGCAGCTAAACTTCCCTTTGCTGGCTCGCCATTTGTGAACATGAACAACTCACGTGAAATCGGATACTTTTTATCAATCACCGACTCGGCTGAAGGCAAAACCCCCTTCACCTCCAAAGCCTTGACAGAGCGATCCAAAAAGCCTAGCCCCACATACCCAATCGCACCCTTTGTCATTTGAACCCTCTGACGCACCCCTCCGTTGCTACCCGTGTACTCCGCACTCGCAACAATCATTGCGTCTTTCCCAAGAACCATTTCTTTGAAGGTCTCAAAGGTACCACTGTTGGTGTCACGGCTAATCACAACGATCGTTTGATTGGCTCCGCCAACCTCTTGCCAATTGCTTATTTTCCCCGTGTAAATGTCGCGTAACTGATCAAGCGTCAACCCGCGAACTCGATTAGAGGGATGCACAATAACCGGCAACGCATCAAAGGCCACCACATGTGCAACAGGGGTAACCCCTTTTTCAACCATCGCCTTCTGTTCCGAATCTTTCAGATGCCGCGATAAATTGGCAATGTCACACGTGCCATTCAATAAGGCTTTCGCACCATTCCCACTGCCCGACTCACTCACCGTGATGTTTATCCCG
>CAZSUM010000403.1:0-1771 GCA_964610015.1 uncultured Lentisphaeraceae bacterium | reverse complement strand
TATTAGTGATTAACGACTCCGCGCAGCGGAGGAATAATTACCGTATCCATTCGCGGAGATTCACGGGTAAAAAGAACATTACTAAACTGAAGTCTATTGCGGATTGGTATTGACTATTCCGCATTGTTATGCATAATGGTTGCCATGAAAACATATCCCCGAGTTTACTCTGAAGTTTTGGGCGAGCATCTGGCCGAGAATCGCCAGATGGCGTTTGTCTCGGGCCCGCGTCAGGTTGGCAAAACTACTGTTTGCAGGGAAATGGCTTCTGATTATGTCAACTGGGACGATCAGGATGCGCGTGATAAGATTCTGAAGGGGCCGATGGAAATCGCTCAGGAAGTCGGGTTGCAGAAAATCACGGACCGGATTCCTGTGTTGGTTTTCGATGAAATTCATCGGTATCGACGTTGGAAAACTTTCCTTAAGGGTTTTTTCGATGTTTATGGTCAGGACGTTAAGATCATTGTGACAGGGTCTTCTCGGTTGGATGTCTATAAGCGGGGAGGGGATAGTCTGATGGGACGGTACTTCCTTTACCGGATGCATCCGTTGAGCGTGGCGGAATTAATACGCCCTAAAGTACGACATCAGGTGATCGAATTGCCCAGTCCATTGTCCGAACATGAATGGGATGCGCTTTGGACATATGGTGGATTCCCTGAACCGTTTGTCCGGCGTGATTCGCGTTTTTCAAGGCGTTGGCAGGAATTGCGGCAGACGCAACTTTTGCGGGAGGATGTCAGAGAATTGACGCGTGTTCAGGAATTGGATCAGTTGATTGCTCTAGCCTCGATTCTGCAAGAACGATCAGGATCTCAAGTGGTTTATGCGTCGCTGGCTAAACAGGTGCGGGTCAGTGAAAATACAGTGCGATCCTGGGTTGGCACCCTTGCCGCGCTGCATAACGGGTTTCTGATTAAGCCTTGGCATCGCAATGTAGCGCTGGCAATCCGCAAAGAGCCTAAATGGTTTTTACGGGACTGGTCACGGGTTGATGATCAAGGCAAACGTGCTGAAACATTTGTGGCATGTCAACTTTTAAAAGCGGTTAATGGATGGACGGACTTGGGTCTGGGTCAATTTGATCTTTTTTATATCAGAGATAAACAGAAGCGTGAGGTTGATTTTCTGGTGACCAAGGATCAACAGCCCTGGATACTTGTTGAAGTCAAATATGCGGATACCGATCTTTCCCCTGTTTTGGCCTTGATGCAAAAGCAGACGGGTGCCAGGTATGCATTTCAAGTCGTGATCGAAGAGGATTATGTTGAGGCTGATTGTTTTCAGGTGACGAAACCGGTCGTAGTGCCTGCACGAACGTTTCTGAGCCAGCTCTTTTAGCTTTTCGAGGTAAGAGTATTGGCCCGCGAATCTCCGCAGGAAAAACTGTAATTTCGTTGACGAAGAGTGTTAAAAAGCTGTCATATAACACACATACAGAGTGGGCAGAGGCAGGGGTGAGCAGTGAGTAGCTTCGCAATCATAAGATATTATGAACAAAACTTTTTTTAGTATTAAATGCTGGGCCGTATCTAGAGCGTGCGTTGCGCTCAGTGTTGGAGCAGGCCGGTGATGATACAGAGGTGATTGTTGTTGATGGAGGCAGCACGGATGGCAGTTTGGAGATTATCAGGGGTGTTGCGGGGGTGACCGGGGAAGAAGTGGCAGTCGGCAGTGGCAGTGGGCAGGAGACGGGAGACGGGAGACGGGAGGCGGGTGACGGGGAAAGCGGGGGAGAAGTGGCAGTCGGCAGTGGCAGTCAGCAGTA
>CAZSUM010000402.1:0-1774 GCA_964610015.1 uncultured Lentisphaeraceae bacterium | reverse complement strand
GATAGATAGCAGCGTATGGGGTGCGATGCGTTCAGGGGCGAGTAAGCCATTGGCTGTAACGAGATGAAGGGTGATCGGCACCGCAGACTTTCTAAAATCAGCAACCCAAGAGTCTGATAGGGTTAGACGAAGTTGGGTGGGTGTTCCGTTGGCTGCGCGTTGCAAATAGGCAGAGGGCGCAATCGTTGCGAGACGACGAGAACGGCGCTGGTCTTCTAGATACTTTTGTTCGCGCAACGGGTCGGAGTGACGCAACATGAGGGTTATCCCAAGTGCTACCACATGCGGACAGACAACTCCGTCACGAACGTTGCTCGGGCACGGGCAGAGACTTTCGACCATGCCATTTTCCCGTATCCGCAATCGTGTGCGAATTTCCGTTGCACCTTCGCGAGCAATCTGACCGGAGATCAGATCACCTTCCATTTTTGCTTCGAGTACTGCGCCGCGTTTAACCAGTCGTTCGGCCTGCTGATAAACTTGGGCACCGCCCCATTTGACCAACATCTGTTGGGTTATAGCGGATGGCAACATGGATCAGTGCGTAGCCTCAGGTGAAAGATGAAGTTCGTGCAGAGGGCCTATAACTTCTGTAACAGGGGCATATCCATAATATGGAGCATTCCCCAGGCGATCAGGCAGGTGACAAGTCCAACAATGATACCAATTTTAAGCCATTCAAAAAAAGCGATGTGCAAGTGCCCGCGTTTTTCCAGTAATCCCAGCGCAACGATATTCGCCGTGGACCCGACGGCTGTAATATTGCCGCCAAAACAGGCACCAAAGAGCAACGCCCACCAGAGGATCGAATAATCTGCCGCACGCTCGGTGAGTGTCTGGATGACAGGAGTGAAGGCTGCGACAAAGACGATGTTATCAACAAAAGCAGAGCCAATGGAGGCGATTAAAAGCACAAAAGGGACCATGGCAGTCGAACCACCTTTGACCAATCCGCTGAGTTTTATCGCCAAATTTTGCGTAATTCCCTGTTCTTCTAGTCCACCGGCTATGGCAAAAAGGAGCATAAAGAAGAGTAGTGTCCACCATTCGACATCGTGCTCAATATAGTAGCGGGCGCGTTGTGGGCGATAGATCATTAAAAGGCCGGAAATAATCAACGGGGTCACAATCAGGAATGCATTTTTGTTTTCAGTACCTGTAAGACCGAGGATATTTTCAATCTGGTGGTGGAAAGCGATAATGCAGACTGTAGCGAGGAGCACGAACAGACCACGCCGATACGGGATGCGGATCATGGGGGCCAAGCCGTGTTGCGCATTGCGATGCTCGTTCATACGTTGTGACATTTCACGGATAGCGCCACGGAACCAAAAGAGGACAATGCCGGTCGTAGCGAGTAGGGACGTGAGAGCGATCGGGGCTGCCCCGGCCATAAATTGGCTAAAATTAAAACCCGCTTTATTGCCTATAAAAATACCAACTGGGTTGCCGAGCATGGTCGACGCAGACCCGATATTGGTACACAAAACGGCGATCAGAACAAAAGGTGTGGAACGGACTTTAAGCGTATCGCAGACCTGAAAAACGAGCGCCAGAACGACAACGATAGATGAAACTTCATCGACCATACTGGACAGTAAAGCTGAGAGTCCGCAGAGAATGAGCGTAAAGGAAAGTCCACTCATGCGTTTACGGTTGAGGATGGCTTGTATGACCCAAGTGAGGAATCCGAGATCCTTCAGCGCTCCCACAATGACCATCATGCCAATTAGAAAGAAGATAATATCCAGCTCGGTTGCACGCAACATGCCAT
>CAZSUM010000401.1:0-1778 GCA_964610015.1 uncultured Lentisphaeraceae bacterium | reverse complement strand
CAATTCTGGTGGTACATCTGCTGTAGTCCCAAAGCCCCATATGCCACAGCGTTTATTGACCATCCTGGGACGGAGTTACGGGTTTGGCTTTGGCAGACTTGGGCTGAAGGGGTTACCGGCATTCTGATTTGGGAGACGATTTTCTGGACCAGCGACACGGCCTATCCTGACCCTAAGCATCCACAAAATCCCTATCAAGACCCCATGAGTTGGACAGAGGGGTATCATGTGTCTAAGGGGGAGCGTGTACCTTGGGGGAATGGCGATGGGCGTTTTCTCTATCCGCCGCTGGCGGCAGCAGATGGGCAGTCCAAGGTACCTGTGATCGACAATCCCGTGGTGAGTCAGCGACTGGAACTGTTGCGTGACGGACTTGAGGACTACGAGTATTTTGTGATTCTTAAACGATTACTCGCGGAAAAAAAAGAGAAACTTGATGTCGGAAAACGTCGCAATTTTGAAGCCTTGTTGACCGTTCCGACTGAGGTGTCGAATGGGTTAACCGTTTTTACGCGCGATCCAGCGCCAATTGAAGCACACCGCGAACGCTTGGCGCGAGCCATTGTGGCGTTGGTCGAGCTACCATAAAATAAAGTTGTCCTTGCGGGTGACCGGAAAGGACTGTAAATTAAAGACCCCTATTTACAAGCGTTGAGATGACATCTATGATAAAAAAATGGTTTCAGGGTTCTGAGAAGCAGGCACCCTTCTTTAGTCGGTTTGACTGGGCTGCATTTTGGACAGCTACGGTTATTTCGTTTCTCGTCTACTTTTTTACGTTAGGGCCTTCGGTAACACTCGAAGATTCGGGCGAATTGGCAGTTGCCGGTGATCATCTAGGTGTGCCGCATCCTCCTGGCTATCCGATCTGGACCATGTGTGCCTTTTTGTTTGTACGGGTCTTTAGTTGGGTGTCATTTCGGGGTCAGCCGACGCCAGCTTGGAGTATTTCGTTGATGTCCTCAGTTTTTGCGGCGCTCGCAGCAGGCTTAACAGCGATGTTGATCACGCGCTCGGCATCAGACATGATGCGAGATGCACATGAAGGTGAACAGGACTTTGAACAAAAAGAGAGCAACCTCTTGTGCTGGGCTGGCGGTGTCGGGGGCAGTCTGGTTTTTGCGTTCAGCCCGGTCATGTGGTCACAAGCAACGATTGTTGAAGTCTACACACTCAACGCCTTCTTTTTGATGTGGCTCTTCTTGTTGAGTTATCGTTGGATGCGTTGTCCAACCAACAAAATTCTATGGCTGACGGCTTTTGTTTTTGGACTAGGGTTAACCAATTATCAAGTTCTGCTCTTGGCGGCGCTACCCTTAGTCGTCATGATTTTTTTACGTGATACTGCTTTGTTCCGTGATTTTATTTTTGTTGGAATCCCGGTTTTGTTGACTGCACACATTTTGCAGATTGGCGCGATGATTCCCGCGATGCCGGGTATGAGTGGGCCAGCTTATGCCAAACTTTCGCCGTGGACAGATCCTGCGGCTCATCAGGTGCTCAAACAGGTGCTCTTGCCATCGACAGGGCTCTTGTTGGCGGCTACTGCTAGTGTCCTGACGGGACTGTGTGTGGCGATCTCACGCATCCGTTTAGCTGCTATTCTCAAACAGCGCTTTTCTAACTTGCCAGCCTTTGTGGGCGATACACGTGCGCTGGCGTTGGGGTTCATTGGTTTTGGGGCGCTCTTGATTCCGCTGGCGGCTGCAGTGGGGCATACTGCCCAACCAACAGATGAAATGTATGCTCCGTTGTTTTCGACAGGGGCTTATCTCAGT
>CAZSUM010000400.1:0-1782 GCA_964610015.1 uncultured Lentisphaeraceae bacterium | reverse complement strand
CGTTGTGAAAAGTCAACGAAATTCTGGGATGCTGCGCAAAATCGAAAAACTTATTGCGCAAACCGGACTAGTTTGTTTTTCTGAGGCGGCGTATAGTAAAGAGACGTTATGGGAATCACGAACCTTGCTTGTTCGGCAGGTTGGGGGCGGTAGACTAAGGGGACAGAAGAGTAAAAAGGAAGAGAACATGAAATTGTGCATCGTGTTAATGGGAGTTGGGTTGGTGGGGAATGGGATGCTTTTCGGAAACACGAACGTGATCCAGATATCCGAAGCGTATCGCCAGGCGTGGAACAATCCCGCGTTGGTTCAGCGTATTGACGAGGGCATTGAGCGGAACCGCAAATGCGATATGACTTTGCGTCTGATGGAGGCCAACGGAAAACCGTTGAGTGGGGCGAAGGTATCGATTAAGCAGAAGACGCATGATTTTCTTTTTGGGTGCAACGCGTTTGTGTTGGGACAGCTTGAAACGGCTGAGCGGAATCGGCAGTACGAGGAGATGTTCACCAAGATCTGCAACTTTGCGACCGTACCGATTTACTGGAAAGGTACCGAGCCCAAGCAGGGCGTCTTACGCTATGAAGAGGGGGGCGAGGATATTTGGCGTCGACCGCCGGTGGATCGCTTCATTCCGTTTGGCAAAAAATACGGCCTGACCCTCAAGGCGCATCCCATGCTTTGGCACGAACATAACCCGAGCTGGTTGCCCAAAGACCCTACGGCGCTTAAGGCCCTTTACCAAAAGCGCTTTAAGGAGCTCTCCGAACGCTACGCAAAAGAGATCGCCATCTGGGAGGTGACCAATGAGTCAACCGGATGCCACAAGACCTATCCGCTCTATTCGGATGACAAAGCCTATGTTGCTTGGGCGTTGCGGGAGGCTGCGCCTCTGTTTGGCGACAACACTCTGCTGATGATCAATGATTTCACCCAGTTCAATGAGCGGTTGCCAGCAAAGAACGCTTATTATCAACAGCTCAAAGGTTTGTTTGACCAAGGCTTGCGCATTGATGGCATTGGCTTGCAGTTTCACCTCTGGTTCGAGCCCAAACTCATGGAGCGTCATTTGGCGGCCGAGCGTTATCTTCCGGGTCAACTGCTGGACGTGTACGAGGCCTTTGCCACGTTCAAGCGTCCGGTTTACATCACTGAGATTACGGTGCCAACTCCGCAGGGCGCGAACGGCGAGGGTGTGCAGGCCGAGGTGGTCAAGAACCTATATCGGCTCTGGTTCAGTGCGCCCGCTATGGCTGGTGTGACCTATTGGAATCTTGGCGACAGTATGGCGCATAACAAAGAGAATACGGCGGCTGCCGGACTCATTGACAAAGACCTCAACCCCAAGGCCTCCTACCGCGTGCTGGATGAGTTGATCAACCATGTCTGGCGTAGCCACCCAGAGGGGCTTTCAGATGAACAGGGGGTCTTTTGTTTTCGCGGCTTTTTTGGTACCTACGAAGTCACAGTAACGCATAACGGAAAAGTCTGCACACTGCCGTTCTCGCTGTCTAAAGGCGGACCTGCAGAATGCGAGATCGTAGTGGGCAGTGGGCAATAGGCAGTAGGCAATGGGTGATGCCCCGTGAGTCGAGTGTCGCGAGTCGGGAGTCGGGAAAATAGAGTCACGCGGAGAAACGGAGAACACGGTGGAGAATATGATTGGACGGATCGGACAAATCGGACTGATTGTGTTGGCGGCCCTACTGGCAGATGCGGCGGACAGGGTGCCGCTGAACCAGCAACAAGCGCGGGTGTCGCCCGCGTGGATCACGGACGGCG
>CAZSUM010000399.1:0-1791 GCA_964610015.1 uncultured Lentisphaeraceae bacterium | reverse complement strand
GGCGTTCCCAACCATCAGAGAGTAACGGCGTAGCCAGCCCGTGAGGATACGCGGTTGCCATACTGGCGCTGCGGCACGTCGTTTTGCAATCTCACGGTCATCCAGCAGGGCCTCAAGAGTACGCTCCGTGATGTTAAGACGGATGCGATCGCCGTCCTGCAGCAGACCGATCAGTCCACCCTCGGCAGCTTCCGGTGAAACATGGCCGATACAGGCACCGCGCGTGCCACCAGAGAAGCGTCCATCCGTAATCAGAGCGACAGACTCACCAAGTCCGGCACCCATGATATAGGAGGTGGGGGCGAGCATTTCTTGCATGCCGGGGCCACCGCGTGGGCCTTCGTAACGAATGACGACGACGTGTCCGGGTTTGACTTTTCCAGAGAGGATACCGTCGCAGGCCTCTTCTTGCGAGTCGAAGCAGATGGCACTGCCCTCAAAGCAAAGCATGTTTTTTGAAACCCCGGCTTTTTTGACCACAGCACCCTGTTCAGCCAGATTTCCGTGCAGAATGGCGAGTCCGCCATCTTTAGAGTAGGCCTTTTCGACACTACGGATAACCTGGTCATTTTTAACCTGTGCCGCTGCGATGATCTCTCCGATCGTCTGACCGCTGATGGTCTGGCAGGAGGTGTCCAAAAGCTCAGGGATTTCTGCGATTCGTTTAAGAATGGCGGGGATACCACCTGCGGCATCGACATCCTCCATATGATACTCACAGGAGGGGGAAACCTTGCAGACATTGGGGCACTTGCGTGAGATGGCGTTGATACGGTCTAGGTCATAATCAATGTCCGCCTCGTGCGCAATGGCGAGGGTGTGCAAAACAGTGTTGGAACTACCCCCCATGGCCATGTCGAGGGCAAAGGCGTTATCAATTGAAGAGCGTGTGATCAAATCACGTGGGCATGGGCCTTCAGCATTGGCTATTTCAACCACGCGCTGCGCGGCTTTTTTCCACAGGTCGCGGCGGGCTGGGTCATCTGCGAGGATGGATCCATTGCCAGGCAGTGCCAGTCCAATGGCTTCGCAGAGGCAGTTCATTGAATTTGCGGTGAACATGCCGGAACAGGACCCGCATCCGGGACACGCGCAGGATTCAATGCGTTCAAGCTGCTGCTCATCAATGGCGCCATCGTTTAACTGTGCAACGCCTTCAAAGACCGAGATCAAATCCATGGGTTTGCCATCCAGTTTACCGGCACGCATGGGGCCGCCACTGGCAAAAATGGTGGGGATATTGGCACGGATCGCACCGAGGATCATGCCGGGTGTAATCTTATCGCAGTTGGGAATACAGATCATGGCGTCAAAGCAGTGGGCCTTGACCATGGACTCCACGCAATCGGCGATCAATTCGCGACTGGGTAGGGAGTACTTCATGCCTGCATGTCCCATGGCAATGCCATCGCAGATGCCGATGGTGTTGAACTCAAACGGGACACCTCCGGCATCGCGAATACACTGCTTGACCCACTCGCCAACCTTGTTGAGGTGGCAGTGTCCGGGAATGATGTCAGTATACGAGTTGCAGACGCCAATAAAGGGTTTTTTAAACTCTTCACGTGTCACGCCAGTGGCCATGAAAAGACTACGGTGGGGGGCGCGTTGAAAACCAGCTTTGACTTGATCACTATTCATGAGGCTCCTTAGCAAAAGATCCGAAAATAAAGCAGTGTGCCGAGCGTGCTTTTTGAAAACCCTAAATATAGCGTTTTGCAGGCCCTTGAACAATTGGTTTTTGTTAAAGGTGGCAAAACCGCAGTTTGTCATAACAATGTGCACCCATTC
>CAZSUM010000398.1:1509-1797 GCA_964610015.1 uncultured Lentisphaeraceae bacterium | reverse complement strand
TCCGGCCCGAAGCCATCTCTCTGAGTCCTAAGGCTGCCTCAGGAGCTGGATTCGACGGCATCGTAGATGTGGTTGAGCCCATGGGGGCTGAAACATTTGTGCAAATCCTTCTAACTGATGGCACACGTATCACAGTTCGTGTGAGTCCAGATTGTCGTTTGCACGCAGGAGAAACTCTCTTTTTCCATCCAGAGATGCATCAGGTCCTTTTTTTTGATCCTGATTCAGAACAGTTGATTGAAAACGCCTAACAGGAAACAGTATGGCATCCATTGGTATTCTCGGTGG
>CAZSUM010000398.1:562-1499 GCA_964610015.1 uncultured Lentisphaeraceae bacterium | reverse complement strand
ATCTTGGTCATTTGTTGATTGGTCGCGCAGCAGCTGAAGCGTTTGCTCTGGACCGAGTGCTCCTATTACCGTGCAGTTGTTCACCTTTCAAGATTGGAACCAAAGATATGGCTTCTGATACTGATCGCTTGGAAATGGTGCATTTGAGTATTGCTAACGATCCACTCTTTGAGGTCAGTACCCTTGACCTAGAGCGCGGAGGCATCTCATATGCTGTTGATTCGGTTCGTGCGCTAAAATCGCTTTACCCTGAGAATGAGTACTCTTTTATTATTGGCATGGATGCCTTGAGTGGACTACCTCAGTGGCGTGAAATTGATGTCATGCTCTCGTTATGCGAGATCATTACACTTGAGCGTCCTGGAGAGCCCTCACGAGATCAAATGCTGGAAACACTTCCCTTTCCCAAATCGGTAACAAAACGTTTGCGCAACCGGATTATTCGTGGACCGCGTTCTGAGCTCTCCTCTTCTGAGATTCGAAGAAGAATTGCGCAAGGCAAATCAATCCGCTATCTTGTATGTCCTGAAGTCGAAGGATATATCCAAAGACGCAGACTATACAGTAACTAAGGAGAGTTGATCATTAACTCAGAACAGATCGCGATTGAGACGGCAAAAGCGCTAGAAGCAAAGAAAGCGGATAACATCCGTATTTTCGATGTACGTGGCCAATCTACGGTAACAGATTTTTATGTGGTTGCTACCGGCACGTCTGCACCTCATCTCAAAGCCTTAATCTCAGAAACACAACATCACCTGAAATCAATGGGCGTCTCCTCATTTCGCAAATCGGGTGAGCCAGACAGTGGCTGGATTGTTATCGACTACGTGTATGCCGTGGCACATGTCTTCTCGCCAGAGGCTCGTGAGTATTATGCTATCGAGAATCTCTGGGCTACAGCCAAAGAGCTTCCGTTTCCCCGTCCGTAAAGAAG
>CAZSUM010000398.1:0-552 GCA_964610015.1 uncultured Lentisphaeraceae bacterium | reverse complement strand
ACCCTGGCATATTGAGCAAGACCCGTGAAAAGCCGATTTCCTCTTTACTCTGTGCAGAAATGGAGACGTCATCACGGTCTTGAGCGAGGTGGGGCTGAACAGAATATGCGTGCATCCGAATGGCTACGGGCAAAGCCCCCCCCAGTAACAAAAGCATGCACGCAACAAGTGCCAGTTTGGCGCGTTCCGGTTGAAAACCCAGAATCCGATGCCGTGCGGCAATACGTTTAGACTCTTGCCGGATCAGGGCTTCCACTTGTTCAGAAGGCCCTCCATAACATGCAAAAGCATCATGAACAAGGGGAGCAATTTTCGCTACTTCGTCCTGCAATTGACGGACTTCGATAAAAATATTTTTCTGTTTCATCCTTACTCCTCCAGTGCCAATGCACCTTTCAACTTGCCCATGGCATCATGCATACGTCCCAACGCGGTATTGAGCGGTATCCGTAATAGGGTTGCAATCTCTGTAAACGACAACTCACTCTGAACCCGTAGCAGAAAAACTTCACGCTGCATCTCAGGCAACGTCTGCACCGCTCGCATCACATG
>CAZSUM010000397.1:0-1798 GCA_964610015.1 uncultured Lentisphaeraceae bacterium | reverse complement strand
GATGCCACAGATCGTAATCGAACCAGCCCGTTTGCGTTTACCGGAAATCGCTTTGAATTCCGTGCCGTCGGCTCCAGTCAGTCGATCGCCGGGCCGCAGGTGGTGATCAACACGATTATCGCTGAATCGTTAGATTATATCGCGACAGAGCTGGAAAAATGCGCCACTGATTCGACTGCGTTTAAAGCGCAGGTTGAGAAGGTGTTGCGGGATATTTACCGTGAGCATGGCCGCGTGATCTTCAATGGCGATAACTACTCGGAAGCATGGCGCGAAGAGGCCGAACGGCGTGGGTTGCCGAATGCTAAAACCACACCGGAAGCACTGGATGCGATGGATGTGCCTGCTACGTATGAGGTGTTTGAGAAGTACGGTGTACTGAGTCGGCGCGAAACTGAAAGCCGGTTTGAAATCTATCGCGAGAAGTATATTAAGGACATTCTGATTGAGGCGCGTTTGTGTCTCACCATGGCGCGGACAATGATTTTCCCTGCCGGGGTACGCTATCAGAAGTTGTTGGCGCAGACGGCTTCGGATCTGTTCTCGCTGGGTAAGACCACATGTACGACCACACTGGATGAGGTCAACACCCTTCTGTCCAATATGCAGAAAGCGATGCGACAACTCGAAGACTCGGTTGAACTGCCGCAGGGTTTGACCCTCTCGCAGCAATGCCGTTTTCTTCTTGATACCGTGATTCCGACCATGAACGCGGTACGCAAAGAGGCGGATGCGCTGGAGCACATCTGTGACGATGCAATCTGGCCCTTGCCAACGTATCAGGAAATGTTGTTCATCCGGTAAGGCCAAGACAACGACAATGACAAAACGAGGTTGCATCCAATTCAACGGGTGCACCTCTTTTGTTCAATAACCGGGAGGAGCTGTCATGCAAAGGCATGAAGGATATTGCCGCTTGGCTGCGGCTGTTCCCGTTGTTGTGCCTGCTGATGTAACGGCGAATGTTGAGCAGCTGATCGCTCTGGCTCATCAGGCGGCTGCGGAAAACACGGATGTTGTCACTTTCCCAGAACTGTGTGTAACAGGGTATAGTTGCGCGGATCTTTTTTTTCAACAAACGCTTCTAGATGCCGCAGAAGAGGGACTGGCACAGTTTCTTCGACAAACTAGAACCCTTTCGCCGCTTTTGATTGTGGGGCTTCCCTTGCGAGTTGAGGGGCTTCTTTTTAATTGCGCAGTGGTGTGTTGTGGTGGGGTTGTGATGGGGGTGGTGCCCAAGTGCTTCTTACCCAACACGCGGGAGTTTTACGAGCAGCGCTGGTTTGTTTCAGCTGCTGGGACGCAGGCGCAAACTGCGCGGGTCTGCGGGCAAGAGGTCCCGTTTGGGTTGAATGTGTTGTTTGCTACGCACGGCGCAACCAAACAAACTGAGCTTTTGGTAGGGGTCGAACTGTGTGAGGATCTGTGGAGTCCTTTGCCCCCTAGTGTCAACCTCGCCTTGCAGGGAGCAACCGTGCTATGCAACCTTTCGGCAAGTAATGAGTTGGTGGGAAAGGTTGCTTATCGGCAGACCCTTGTGACGCATCAATCGGCACGCTGTTTGGCTGCGTATGTGTATGCCGGTGCGGGGCCGGGTGAATCCACGACTGATCTAGTGTTTGGTGGCCATACGCTGATCGCAGAGAATGGTAATCTGCTCAGTGAAGGCACACGGTTTGCACGCCACGCACAGCTTTTGCTGGCCGATGTTGACCTGCATTTCCTCGCCTTTGAACGCCGCCAAAACAGCGCGTTTCAATCCTGTGTGTCGACCAGCACGCCCTGTCGCCGTATCGCC
>CAZSUM010000396.1:264-1837 GCA_964610015.1 uncultured Lentisphaeraceae bacterium | reverse complement strand
TATCAGCGGGAGTAGTGGCAGGGTCACGTGGCGTGTCATCTTTGCAGAACAGCCGGCACCCGCGCTCATCCCAACCGTACAAAATTTAAAAGCGAACATGTCGGATGCCTACAGTCCCGTTGACTTGACATGGCAGAGTAATACCCGTTTTTGCGAGATCTGGCGGGATGGCAAGCTCCTCGTCTCTAACGCCACCAGCGACACATGGCAAGACAAGCAGATCGCATCGGAAAAAACCTATCGCTACGAAGTCATCCCCTACACCCTCGACCATTCACGGGGTGCACCGCAAGTTCTCACCTTCAGTGTTCCGAAAATTCCTAAGTTAGGTCCAATTCCCCCCAAACCAGACATCCCCGTCGACACACTAAATCCTCTCAAAACAGTTGTCGGTTGGGGGAGTTTTAAACGCGGAACATCACTGAATGGTCCGCTACGCCTCGGCCAAGAGACTTATAAATCAGGAGTTTGCATACATGCAGACGGCAAGGCCACCTACACACGCGATCCATCCTGGCATCGTTTTGTGGCCATTGTCGGCATTGATGAAAGTCAGCGTCCACAAGCACAATCGAGTATTATCTTCTCAGTAGCAGTTGAGGCGCCTGATGGGTGCCGTATCTTGGCCAGTTCTCCAGTTATCCGCTTCGGGCAACAAGAACGCTGGCACTTTAATGTCGAACTGCCCAAAGATGCCGAACGCATCATTCTTCAATCTGAATCAGCGGGAGATGGCAACAAAAGCGATCACGGCAACTGGTGCGATGCGGGATTCTGCCGCTAACCTATCATCAACCCCGATTTATGGATCGAAAGTGTCCTGTTATAATGCCTTCAGACAAACTACGTATAGAGACGTCTATGCGTTTCACATAACACAGTAAAGGAGAGATCATGTTACCTAGAACACTTGAAATTAATAACTGGACGTGGGAAAAACGGTGTGCCCAATTAGTCGAGAATCTCAAGAAGAAACATTTTATTGCCGTTTATTGTGCGACCGCTCAAGAAGCCGCTGGCTACATTCTGGAACAAGCAGCCGATGCCAAAACGATTGGATTCGGCGGCTCACTCTCTTTAGCAGATTTGAAGCTGACCTCTCTTTTGGTCGACATGGGTAAAGAGATCCTAAACCACGGGTTTCCTGATTTAACCCCAGAGCAGCGGGTCTCCATCATGAAACGACAGCAAACGTGTGATCTCTTTTTACTGGGAACCAATGCCGTAACACTGGACGGGTGTTTGGTGAATATCGATGGAAACGGTAACCGCGTAGCCGCCATGATCTATGGTCCTGAAAAAGTGATTGTCGTTGTGGGGCGAAATAAGATTGTTGAGGGAGATGTTGCCGCCGCCATCCGACGCATCAAAGAAAAATCCGCACCGGCAAATGCGATGCGTTTAGGCAAACAGACCCCCTGCGCAATTAGCGGATTCTGCAGCGATTGCGACTCGCCTCAGCGGATTTGTCATATCACAACCGTGATTGACAGCAAACCGAGTCTGACCAACATGCATGTCCTCGTCGTCAACGAAGATATGGGGCTGTAAAAACAAGACGCTGTCTGATTGC
>CAZSUM010000396.1:0-241 GCA_964610015.1 uncultured Lentisphaeraceae bacterium | reverse complement strand
ATCAGACAGCGTCACCAATCGCTAAAAACAGCGCTCTTTTTATCCTCAGCGTTGTACGCGCGCATTACCCTGCCAGACACTCCAGACCTGATCTTCATCTGCTGGCAATGCATAGTCAAGCAGCATGGTAGTCGCCAAGGCACCACAGGCCCACCCAAACTGAATCCACTTCTCCGGCTCCCAGCCTTTGAGAATCGCATAGAGCATCCCACCGACAAACCCATCACCGCCGCCAATTCGG
>CAZSUM010000395.1:0-1859 GCA_964610015.1 uncultured Lentisphaeraceae bacterium | reverse complement strand
CCGCATGTGCGCGATCTCCCCAAGTCCGGGATCCGCGATTTTTTTGACATCGTTGCGGGACGGAAGGATGTCATCTCGCTTGGAATCGGCGAACCGGACTTTCAGACCCCTTGGCATATTCGTGCGAAAGCGATTGCTTCGATTGAACGCGGTTTTACTCGGTACACCTCGAATCTTGGGATGCCGGAGTTACGTCAGGCGCTGGCCGTCTATATGCGCAATAGCTTTGAGGCGGAGTATGATTGGAAAAAGGAGATTCTGGTCACGGTTGGGGTTAGCGAGGCCTTTGATATTGCGATGCGTGCGATTCTCTCTCCTGGTGACGAGGTCCTCTATCATGAACCTTGTTTTGTTGCCTATGCGCCGCTGATTCGCATGGCCCATGGTGTCCCCGTAGCGGTTGAAACCTATCGGAAAGATGAGTTTCGTCTCACGGTTGAGGAACTTGAAAAGAAAGTGACGCCCAAAACGCGCGTGCTCTTACTAAATTTTCCAAACAATCCGACTGGTGCTACGCTTGATCGGGTAGACACTGAAGCGCTTGCTGATTTTGCCATTCGTCATGACTTGATTCTGATCTCTGACGAGGTTTACTCTGAGCTTACCTATGAAGGAGGTCGTCATTCGCTTGCGGCTATTCCAAGGCTTCGAGATCGACTGATTTTTTTAAATGGCTTTTCCAAGGCATGGTCCATGACTGGTTTTCGCCTTGGCTATGTCTGTGCGCCTGCACCGTTGCTGGACGCCATGATGAAGATCCATCAGTATTGCATGATGTGTGCATCCTCGACTGCACAGGTTGCGGGGGTACAGGCCTTGGAATATGGGGCTGACGACATCGTGGAAATGCGACAGTCCTATCACGCACGGCGTAATTATGTGGTGGCCTCGCTCAATGATATGGGGCTGGACTGTTTTATGCCACGCGGGGCTTTTTATGTCTTTCCGTCCAT
The DNA here is from genome assembly GCA_964610015.1 of uncultured Lentisphaeraceae bacterium. Taxonomy (GTDB): domain Bacteria; phylum Verrucomicrobiota; class Kiritimatiellia; order RFP12; family UBA1067; genus CAZSUM01. Next base: position 906 of record CAZSUM010000395.1, on the reverse strand, counting down.
TCAGTCGACAGGCCTGACCTCTAACGAGTTTGCGGTACGCCTGCTTAATGAGTACAACGTGGCTTGTGTGCCAGGGGATGCTTTTGGTGCTTGTGGCGCAGGCTTTTTGCGATGTGCATACGCGACAGGGATGGAAGACCTGAAAGAGGCTATGGCTCGAATGGAGACCTTTGTTAAGCGTCTTTGAGCTGACGCTTCAATTCTCGAATTTCGTCTCGGAGTAACGCGGCGCGCTCAAATTCTAACGCATCTGCGGCAACAAGCATTTCCGATTCAGCTTCGCTGATTGCTTGGTAAACATCGTATTCGGTCTCTGTTTCGGCCACGGCCATACGTTCTTGTACTCGGCCTGCTTCCGAGTAGAGGAAAAGGGACTCATTGATTGTTCGCTTGATGCTTTGTGGTGTGATTTGATGAGCTTGGTTATAGGTGGCTTGACGCTCACGTCGCGATTGGGTTATTTCCATCATCTGACGCATGGCAGCCGTGATTTTATTGGCATAGAGGATCACGTGGCCGTTGACATGTCGTGCTGTGCGCCCAGCAGTCTGGATGAGTGAGGTACCTGAACGCAAAAAGCCTTCCTTGTCCGCATCAAGAACGGCCACCAATGCCACTTCGGGGAGGTCTAGTCCTTCGCGTAGCAGGTTGATTCCGATTAAACAATCAAACTCCCCCTTCCTCAACCGTCCGAGAATTGCGACTCGCTCAATCGTATCAATATCACTGTGTAAATATTCGACTCGAATGCCGGTTTCGCGTAAGTAGACTGTTAGATCTTCTGCAGAGCGTTTAGTTAAGGTGGTTACAAGGACCCGGTTGCCAGATTCAGCTGTGCGACGGACTTCCTCCATCAAATCGTCGATCTGATTGTCAAGTGGTCGCACTTCCACTGGCGGATCAAGG
>CAZSUM010000394.1:0-1879 GCA_964610015.1 uncultured Lentisphaeraceae bacterium | reverse complement strand
TAAGTGCCACGGAACTGATTGTGGCGGCGGTGGCGGTGTTGGATCCACAGATGGATGAGAAGCCCGCTGCCGCCAAAATGGTGGTGATGGCCAGCCCTCCGCGACGGTGGCCAACCCACGCTTGAGCTGCACGAAAAAGTCGATCGCTATACCCAGCATGAAAAATCACTTCCCCCAATAACACAAAGAGAGGGATGACGGTAAACCCGTAGTTTGAAAAGCAACTCCAGACTTCAGCGCCAACCGTGCCGTTAAGAAGAGCGGCGAAGGTGGTTGGCGGGTTGATGGCGAGTAGACCTCCAAACCCAGTCAACAACATGGCTAACCCGGGTGACATTCCGGCCAAAAGGATCAGGGTTAGCATGATCCCAATGCCGATCAAACCGATTGTGGTTGGCTCCATGAAAAACTCCATCATACGTAAGGTTGTGCGGGTGCTGGTAAACGAAACAACCCAAAATGTAGTAAATCGACTGTGGACTACAGGGTGTCTGCGTCAGTGCTTTCCGGCTCAATGTCACCGCGAATGCTGTTGACTGTGAGGTTACGTTGTAGCGCGTGCGTGCGGACACTCTCATGGGAATGTCCGGACAGAAGTAGAACAAAGTCAGTCAAGAACGAGGCGATCAGGAGCCCGAACCCGAAAACCGCACCAAACATTAACCAAGGGTAGGGAAGCTTCAATGTTTCAGAAACTTCTCCAGCGTGTATCAACACCCGTGCTCGGTTGGTCAGTTGACAGGCTAATGCCAGCAGCAATAACGCGCCTAAGAAGACGTTGAAGGCGCCTAACCACCGACGTGCTTTGGCCGAGTAGGTGCGTGTAAAGAGATCGAGTTCAACATGTCCACGCTTGCGCTGAGTATCTGCCAGCGCTAGGGCTGCAATCAGCGCGCCGAAGAAGCCGGAGAGTTCATAGCTGGCGCTGAGGGGGTGCCCCGCCAGCCGACAGGCAACATTGATGCCCGAAAGTAAGACGAGGATCATCAGTAACAGCCCGGCGATCACCATGCCAGCAAGACAAAGCTGTTTTTCCGCTTTGATAAGTCTGAACAGCATTTAGGGTCTCCGGCTCAGGGCGTGAGCTTCTTTTCAATAAAGTCCAACACAGCCTGACCATTAACATCTTTTAATGAAACCCGCTCGCAGTAGTCGGTCATTAACGGTTTTGCGAGCGTGCGTAAGCGAGCGGCATCCACTTCGGTGGGTTGATGAATAACCAGTTGATATTTCTGAACGGACCACTCAAGCGCGTCAGCAGCGTGCTGGTCAACATAGGCGCCCGTCCACTCGGCTTGCTCGTGATAGAGCGCATCGAGCACGAGCCGAATGTCGGCTGGCAAGGCTTCGTACCGCTCTCGGTTCATGACCACTGCAAAGCTAATCACACTGAGATTGGCTTGATAGACAAAGGGGCAGTAAGCCGCATAGTTCATGTCCTTGAGCACCTCTGCGGAAGAGACATTTCCTTTAACAACCCCCTTCTGCAAAGCATCCGGTACATCCGATTGTGGCATGGCGACCGGCGCAGCGCCGAGCTGTTTGATAATCTCAGAGCCGGTTCCCGAGGAACGCAAGGTGAGCCCCGTGAGATCTGTCAACTGCGTCACCTCTTTGGCGCTCATGATCACAGCGGGTGGACAGGTGAAGGCGGTGAGGACCTTGACTTGCGCAAACTCGGCTGGGTTGAATGTCTCCAGTAGATCAGCAAGGAGCACACTTGCGGTTTTGGCGTCTTTGAAAAAATGGGGGAGGTCGATGGCTTCCGAGACTGGAAAGCGACCGGGTTGATAACTCATTGCGAAGTTGCCAATATCTGCGCTTCCCGCAATGACGCCATCGAAAATCTCCTTGGCACCGAGAAGCGTTCCTCCGGGGA
>CAZSUM010000393.1:0-1887 GCA_964610015.1 uncultured Lentisphaeraceae bacterium | reverse complement strand
CCGTGGACCCGCGGTCGGGCGCGGTGCGACGGCACCATGTGGACGAGCAGGTGCTGCAGCGCGCCATGCGCGAGGCGGTGGTTCGTGCGGGCATCGCGAAACTGGCACATGTGCATACGTTACGGCACTCGTTCGCGACGAGCCTCCTGCTGCGTGGCGTGAACATCCGCGAGGTCCAGCAGTATCTGGGGCACGCCAGCGTGGAGACGACCATGATCTACACTCATGTCATCCGAGGGTTGAACAGCACGGCGGAGAGTCCGCTGGATGCGCTGGGTGCACCGTGAACCCGTTATCCGAGCAGAGAACACTGGTCTTATTTCCGCTACGCCAAACTTACAGTCTACCCGCCACCTCTGCTACTCCAGCTAATTCATCTCCATCCCGTATTTCACTAATGCGGGCAGAGCCCGCAACCCTCAACCCAGCCCTCTCCCTAACCAAAGACCAAAGGACAAAGTAAATGCGCCCCAGTCATTGGCAGACTAAACGCGCCACCTCCAATCACGGGGTGGCGCAGTTACTTTGTCAATTGACCCCGTCGATTTTCTGGTGCTTCAATGAGCAAGCTAGACTTGCCGTTTGTAAGCGTCTCTTATATACTATAACACTTTCTCACAATAATTGGGTTTTTATGCGGAGGTTGTATGTCTTGCAAAGGGGGATGGCTGGTTCGTATGGGTGTGATGCTCTGTGTTGGCATGGTCTACGCAGACATGACCTATTTTGCCTATGATGGAAAAATTGCAACGGAAGTGTTGATTGGATCAGGGGCAGCACGGGGGAGCGGGACCCTTGCGAAAATCGACTCACTTGCGAGTAAGAAATACGGGGATAGTTGGAATGTCGAGTACTCCGGTACGTTGGAGACAGCGCAAGAAGGCAAGTATGTCTTTGCCGTGAAATCAGATGACGGTAGTGCGCTGTACGTGGATGGTAAGCGTGTTGTAAACAATGACGGTTTGCATGGGCCTTCGCGTAAAACAGCAGAGGTGACGCTACCGGCGGGTACGCATCAGATCAATCTGAACTATTTCAACCATAGGGGGGGGCATGAGTTGAGTGCGACGGTTAAAATGCCTGATGGGAAGGAAAACGATCTGGCATCAGTCTGCAAACCGAGTCAGAAACGAGTTGATTTAAGCGCTGAGCGTGAGAAAGCGCGTGAGAAGGAGCAGGCTGAACTGCAAAAGGAGACGATAAAGATCTCGCCGCCTGAAGCGTTGGTGCGATCAATTCGTCATCTACTCAAAACCAAACCCCGTGCATATAAAAATGGCCGTACCTATCTCAAGCAGGCTGAGGAGTTTGTCAAAACGCTCCCTGATTTAATGGAGAAGCTAGAGAAGGGTGACCCGCAAGCTGCCGCAGCAGTCAGCGCGTTTGGCAAACTGAAGTATCAAGCGCTGGTTTTGGACAATCCCTATCTTGATTTCGACGAAACGCTGGTTGTGCTGACAGACAATGTGAAGCTGAAGCCTAATTGGCAGGGGACGCACACGATTCCAACAAAAGGGTACAAAAACAAGTTGGCTCGTTTTAATTTTCGCACAGGGGCGATAACAGATGTCTATGAGCCTAAAGATGATACCTTTATTGGTGAGCCCGACGTTTATTTCGATGGAAACAAACTGCTCTTTACCGCTATTGATACAAACAACTTGTTCCAGATCATGGAGGTGGGCATTGATGGGAACAATGTGCGGCAAGTTTCGTCGATTATAGGTGAGTACGTTAATAACTATGGGGGCGCTTATTTACCCAACGGCAATATTGTCTTTAGCTCGACTGCGCCGATGATTGGTGTTCCCTGTATCGGCGGTTCAAGGACGGTACCCAATATCTACCTGATGGGGCCCAATGGCGAGAATGCTCGTCAACTAACCT
>CAZSUM010000392.1:0-1893 GCA_964610015.1 uncultured Lentisphaeraceae bacterium | reverse complement strand
GGAAGAGAGTATGCCCAAAGTCTTTAAACAGCTTGATGCGATTCGGGTTAAGCTGGAAAAGCACTATCGTGACATGCAGGATCTTGAGTTCACGATTGAGGATGGCACACTGTACATGCTCCAAACGCGTAGCGGCAAGCGCACTGCGGCGGCAGCGGTCAAGATCGCAACGGATCTTGTTAAAGAGAAGGTCATTGACGAGAAAACAGCGGTTCTGCGTGTTGAGCCCTCGCAACTTGATCAGCTTCTGCATCCGGTCTTTGTTAAGAGTGCTGAAGCGAAAGCCCATAAGGTTACCGTTGGACTCCCTGCTTCGCCGGGTGCGGCGACGGGACAGATTGTCTTCAATGCTGCGATGGCTGAGAAATGGGCCAGCGAGGGTAAGCGGGTGATCCTCTGTCGCGTTGAAACGAGCCCAGAGGATATTGGTGGCATGAATGTGGCAGCAGGCATCCTGACAGCACGAGGTGGTATGACTTCACATGCTGCCGTGGTGGCACGTGGAATGGGCAAGTGTTGCGTCTCGGGTTGTGGTGAGTTGCATATCAGCTATGACAAAAAGACCATCTCGTGCAATAAGATCGTTTTGAAAGAGGGTGATTGGATCTCGCTCAACGGATCGAGTGGCGCGGTGTATGAAGGGCAAGTCGATACGCAAGATCCAAAATTGACGGGACCGTTTGCGATGATCATGGCTTTGGCGGACAAGTATCGCAAGTTAGGGGTACGGACCAATGCCGATACCCCTGCTGATACTGCTAAAGCGGTTTCGTTTGGAGCAGAGGGGATTGGGTTGTGTCGCACAGAACATATGTTCTTTGCCAAGGACCGGATCACCAGCTTCCGCCGTATGATTCTGGTCGCAGAGACGGTCAAGTGTTTGCAAGCTACGCTGGCGTCAGGTGTCGATGCGGAGGAGTGTGCGCGGCTGAAGCAAGAGCTGGCAGCGCCGCTTAAGCAATATCAGCAGGCATTGAAAGAGTTGCTTCCCTTGCAACGTAAAGATTTTATTGGGATGTTCAAAGCCCTGAAGGGCCAACCCTGTACGATTCGTTTGTTGGATCCGCCACTGCACGAGTTTCTGCCGCAGGATCAGGCTGGGCAAGCAGAGATGGCGCAACTGATGGATCTAAGTGTTGAGCCGGTTCAGCAGGTTGTTGAGTCGCTGCACGAGGCCAATCCCATGCTGGGACATCGCGGATGCCGTTTGGGAATCAGCTATCCAGACGTGACATTAATGCAGGTCCGCGCGATTTGTGAGGCTGCGGCCAGTGTCAAAGGATCACAACCTGAGATCATGGTGCCACTGGTGGGTAATGTCAAAGAGCTGGTGGCTCAGAAGACCTTGATTAAAGAGGTTATCGCTGAGGTTGAGAAAGCCAAAAAGACCAAGCTGGCCATTAAGATTGGGACCATGATCGAGGTGCCGCGTGCTGCAGTCACGGCAGATCAGATTGCTGCTGAGGCAGACTTCTTCTCGTTTGGTACAAATGATCTGACGCAGATGACCTGCGCCTTCTCACGTGATGATGCGGGTAAGTTCCTCGGCGAGTATGTGGCCAAGGGATTCTACGATTACGATCCTTTCCAAGTGCTGGATCAGGAGGGGGTTGGCCGGATGATCGAAATCGCATTGAAGTATGGTCGCGGCGTTAAGCCAAATCTCAAGGTTGGCGTTTGCGGGGAACATGGCGGTGATCCTAAGACCGTGTGGTTTTGTCACCGCTTGGGCTTCACCTATGTGAGTTGCTCGCCGTATCGTGTGCCGATCGCACGGTTGGCTGCGGCACATGCCGCGCTTAAATCCTAATGCGGGCAGAGCCTGCACCCTCACCCCCGCCCTCTCCCAGAGGGCGAGGGTGAGGGTAACAACGTGTTGTTTATCGCTGTTCC
>CAZSUM010000391.1:0-1895 GCA_964610015.1 uncultured Lentisphaeraceae bacterium | reverse complement strand
ATGAGGATCTGGCCTGTACGGTTTATGTCTCGCCGTTTGTGGCCTCTTTGGGCGGTGAGATCGATGTTCCCACACCCGATGGACAAGCGCGGATCAAGTTGCCGGCCGGGACACCCAATGGCAAGATTTTCCGCCTGCGTGGTAAAGGAATGCCCATTCTCAACGGCGGATGCGGTGACCTGCATGTGCGCGTCGAATTGGAGGTTCCCACGCATCTCTCTTCCAAACAGAAGCGGGTGTTGGAGGAGTTTTCCGCGATGACTTCGCACGATAACTTTCCGGTTGCTGCGCGACAGGCTAAGGCCATTGAGGGCTTCCTTGCTCGGCGTGACGCGTTGCAAAAGCGGACAACAACCTCCTAACGGTTATGCCCCGTTGCTTTGTTACATCTAAAATGCTGAGTGGTGAGTCGCTGACGCTCGAACGTGCTGCGGCGCATCATTTGCAGACGGTTTTGCGTGTCAAACCAGGTACCTGCGTGACGCTTTTCGATGGTGCTGGGCAGACTCGTCAGGTGCGTGTGACGGATGTTACCCGGCATGGCATCACCCTCGTTGCAGAAACGCCTCTGCAACGCCATCCACGTTCAGGTTGCGAATTGACGCTCTTTGCCTGTGTCAGTAAGGGCAAACGCATGGACTGGACGGTCGAAAAAGCGGTGGAATTGGGTGTTGCGCGGCTGGTCCCCGTACTTTCTGAACGGACGGTGGTGCGACTCGACCCCGAAGAGGGCGACGCGCGTGTTGAACGCTGGCAACGCGTGGCTGAAGAAGCTGCCCGCCAATGCGGCGCTGTTTGGCTCCCAGAGATTGTTCCCCCTTGCGATTTCCGTGAAGCGTTAACACGGGTATTGCACACGCAACCGCTTTTTGTGGCTGCGTTGACACCAGGGACACACCTGTTGCGTGATGCCCTTGCTGGGTATGCAACGTCCCCACAACAGGCGGGCTGGTTTGTGGGTCCGGAGGGCGACTTTACGCCTGACGAGTTGTCTGCGTTGATTGCCGCAGGTGCGATTCCCGTGAGCCTCGGTCCACTCGTGTTACGCACGGAAACAGCATGTCTCTATGGCCTTTGCGCACTGCACTGCGCGTGGTCTTGAGGTCTCTCTTTTCTGCTTTTAGCAGATCTTTTTTTGAAAGACCATTGCCGATGGGCCTCGATTCCCTGTAAGCTATGGGCATGAAACGATATCTCCGATTTGACAGCGTGGGGGGTGCCAGTGGGGACATGATTCTCGCAGCCCTCACAGCTCTAGGTGCTGATCTGGCAGTCATCGAAAAAACCATCCAAGCCTTTTTCCCAGAAGCGTTGCATTTTCATGCTGAGCCTGCTACGGAAGCAGGGCTAAACGGAATGCGCGTTTCAGTGCATGCCAACCAGACACATGAAAAGAACGTTTGGCCGGACGCACAGGAGCACGCACACTCCCATACGCATGGACATACGCATGGGCACATGCATGGGCACACATCAGACTCCCACACGACGCATACGCATGATGCCTCTGGCGCGCATACGCATCGGGGCTTATGCGAGATTGAAGCGCTGCTGTCTCATGCGCCCCTGAGTGCACGTACACACACGCTGGCACGACAGGTTTTTCGTGTGCTGGCAGAGGCTGAGGCAACGATTCACGGGAAGGCCCCTGAAACGGTTCACTTTCATGAAGTCGGTGCATGGGATTCGGTCGCCGATATTGTTGGTGCGTGTTTGGCACTGGAACAGCTTGAAATCAGTGGCCTTTCTTGTGGGCCTCTGCCTGCTGGGTGCGGCACGATTCAGTGTGCCCATGGCGAGATGCCCAATCCCGCACCGGCCACACAGAGGTTGCTCTCAGGGATGGTTGTGACGCAGACCGATGAACCTTTTGAACTGGTGACACCTACGGCTGC
>CAZSUM010000390.1:0-1975 GCA_964610015.1 uncultured Lentisphaeraceae bacterium | reverse complement strand
GGGGCGTTATTAGGCGCTGTGTGCGGTCGGGACGCGATTCCACCCCAGTGGCTCGACTGCCTGCAAAACTGCCGACCAGAGGCCGGACATCCCCGAGTACGCCATCCACGCCCGGAATGCTTCTGGCCGGTGGACGTGTTGGAGCTGGCTGAAGGCTTGGTTAAGACATGAGTTGTAAAACACACCGCCCGGTATTCAATCGGGAATCGAACCCACGTCCGTTCTCTGTTTCGGGAAAATGTGGAGAATTAAATTTCTCTCGGAGTCCGGCAGGCTGAAGGGTTTTGATGTGTTTCAAGACCTGCTGAATAAGCCTCGATCACATCACCTTTTAAATAACGGGTCCACCCTTCAGCCATTTGGCTACGGCATGAATTCCCGGTACACAAGAACAAAACCTTCAGTTTAGTACTCATTAATTAGCTCTTTGATTTGGGGGGCAACAGGCCTCGCCGCGTTGTTTTCTGCAAATATCCTCGGGATTGCACGACGTGATTTCATTCACGGTTTGTACATCGCGTAGGGTGTCTGGATCATGGCTGAGTTGTGATTCGATCCAACCCAGCAGCACACGGAATTCAGTCTGCTCTCTGCGAATTCGATAGTAAACCCATCGGCCGTCTTTCCGACTGTCCACCAGGCCACAGGAAATCAAGACGTCCATGTGACGCGAGGCAGTCGCGCCGGTTACCTGAATCAGTTCTGTCAGCTGACAGGCACAAAGTTCATTGTGCGTTAGGAGCGCCGATACGATTCGGAGCCGGTTGCGATCGGATAGCGCTTTGAATAGTGTTGTTAGGGGATGCATACGATAAAGGGCTTATAAAGAGATTCCGTAAATATGCGTCAGGCAGTAGTAGAGGCCTGCAAGAATGAAGGCCGTTCCGGCTAGTCGTCGGATCCAAAGTTCAATTTGCGTTAGGCACGTGAATGTTTTTCCGACATAGGACGAGCCAAAAGCCATGAGCAAGGCGAAGATGACCACGGGTAATGCTGTACCGATACCATAAACCACGGGCAATAGGATGGAAGAGTGATGTTTCAGCGCTAGCGGCAAAAGGCCGCCGAAGAACAATCCTGCCGACACGGGGCAGAAAGAGAGGGCAAAGAGAAACCCAATCGGCGCGGCCCAAAGTAATCCGCCTTTTTGCGCTTGAGCCTGAAGTTTCTCAGCACCGATGTTCAGTGAAGCACTGAACCCCAGCCATCCCAGCAGCACGAGACCCAGAATAATTAAGATCGGTCCAAGGGCTTCGTTCATGTATTTTTGCAGGAAGCGGGAGGTGTCCGCACTCCCCAACATCCCGGCAATAATGACGGCACCTAGAAGCACATAGGCAATTGTGCGTCCTGCGGAATAGAGCAGGCCTGAAGCGATAACATGATTTTTTTGACCGACTTTTCGTCCTATGAATGAGATGGCGGCAATATTGGTTGCCAACGGGCAGGGGCTGATTGCCGTCAGGATGCCCAGCCAGAGGGCGGAAAAAAAGAGAGTCCAACTCATGACTTGTCTCCCGAGGTTTTCAGATAACCATTGATCGCGCCACTGATATAGTGATTAAAGGCAACGGGATCCTTCATCAACGTCCAGACATCGTCTAAGCGTTTATAATCGACAAGCTTACCGTCTTTCATCTTGGCGACCACAACGCAACTGGCAACCACTTCGAATTGTTTGGCTAACGCTTCGTTTTCCTGAAAGTCTTGCTCAAACCAAAGAATCTTTTTTTCAGACACCTCTTTGCTGTAGACGGTGTTTAATAATTCTCGAGTCATCTTCTCAATGGTATTGCAGGTCACACAACGGAAGGTCGAGTGAAGATAATAGACGGCTACATAATCACCCTGTGCGGCAGGTTGATCTGCAGGAGAACGGCTGCTGCGGACCGAGTGTTTTCCCAAGGCAAACCCGATGCTGATCAACACAAAGGCCAGCAACCCATACCTCAAAAAATCCCTCAATTTAGTCATA
>CAZSUM010000389.1:278-2013 GCA_964610015.1 uncultured Lentisphaeraceae bacterium | reverse complement strand
TGCGAATATCCAATGCGAGGTCAATGCCGTTTTGGCCGACCAGCACGACATCGCTGAAAAGCAGGTCAATACGGCCTTCTTCGTGGACAAACGTTTTTTTGGCTTCGAGTGCGCCTGCGCATGAAAAAACTCGGTATCCCGCACCCTGTAAGACCATCGCGGCTAGATTTCTGACCCCCGTCTCATCTTCTACAAGCAAGATCGTTTTGCCGATTCCTTGGAGTGAAAGCTCTTCAACCTTCTCATTCTCAGGCATGGGTAGATTGGCGCTCTGGTCTTTTGCAGGCAGATAAATTTTGAACGTCGTTCCACATTTTTGTTCGCTATACACATTGATCCAACCCCCGTTCTGTTTGACGATGCCGTAAATGACGGAGAGTCCGAGTCCGGTTCCCTTACCTCGTTCTTTTGTGGTAAAGAAGGGTTCAAAGAGATGAGGAATTAAATCCTGTGTGATGCCAATGCCGTTATCTGTGACAGCAAGGCAGACGTAATAGCCTGGCTGCGATTCAGGGAAGAGTTCACTGTCTTCTTGACCAAGCGTCGAGGCCTCTGTTTGGAAGGTTAAACGACCTCCCTCTGGCATGGCATCTTTAGCATTTACCGCTAGATTCATTAGAATCTGTTCAATCTGGTTTGGGTCTGCCAATACGGAGGGGAGGTCTGCGTTAAGAGCTAGGTTAATCTCGATATTTTCACCGATGAGTCGGTGTAACATTTTTTCTGTTGCACGGATCAATTTGTTTAGATCGATGAGCTGTGGTTCAATTCGTTGTTTACGACTAAATGTCAGCAATTGGCGTGTTAAATCAGCTGCGCGTCGAGCGGCACTCTCGATTTCTTTCAGATCCTCGTACTGTGGGCTTTCGGTTGTCACACCAAGCAGAAGAATTTCAGTGAAGCCAAGAATGGCTTGTAGCAGATTATTAAAATCATGCGCAACACCACCTGCGAGACGTCCGATTGCATCCATTTTAGAGATTTGCTGTAACTGCATCTGCAACTCAATTTCGTGGGTAATGTCACGTGAGATGCCGACCAGTCCAACGACGCGGCCTTCATTGTTCCTGATCGGAGCCTTGGAGGCGGATACCCATCGGGTTTTTCCTACTGCATCTTGAGTCTGTTCAACCTGAGCAATGAGCGGTGTGTTTGTTTCTAGTATTTGTTGTTCTTGAGCTAATGTTCGTGCGGCAATTTCGTGCGGTTGGAAGTCCGCTTCACTCTTGCCGTTCGCCTCTTCTGGCGAGGTCAGACCGAATGAGGCAGCCAATGCTTTACTGATCTTGATAAAGCGAGACTCCTGATCTTTGAAATAGATTTGTTCGGGCAGGTTGTCCATCAGCACGTGAAGTAAGTTGCGTTCATATTCCAATGCTTGGTTTGCCAACTTCTGTTCATTCCATGCAATCTGTAAATTACGTCGAGCCGATTCCGTCTCAGTTAGAAGGCTTCGGGTTTCCTTTGCCGCTTGCTGGGCTTGGGCCTCAGCCCGTTTGCGGTCTGTAACATCTGTGAAAATGGTTGCGATTTGTCCCTCTGCGGAACGAAACGCTGTTCCCTCAAAATAACACCCTCTGTTTTTTTGCTCGATCGCAAACCATTGGGCCTCTCCGGATTCGACAACCCGAAGGAAAGAGGCGATCAGCTCATCGGTTAAAGCAGGAAAGAGAGAGATGAGGGTTTTCTTTTTTAAGGCGGGTACATTTATTCCGGTAATACGCTCAAAGGCTGG
>CAZSUM010000389.1:0-268 GCA_964610015.1 uncultured Lentisphaeraceae bacterium | reverse complement strand
GCAGTTTGCAACTCGAAGTCGATCGCATGATTGGCGCAGCCAATCACGAGTTCATATAGAGCAAAACCATAGTGCATCTCGTTAAACAAAGAGCGATAGAGTTGTTCGGTTTTGTGCCACGTCGTGATGTCATCAAAGGCCAGTACAACGCATTGTTGACCTTCGATCATGACCGGAGCGGCACCAATTTTGAAATGGTATATTTGTAGCTTGCCCCTTAGTTCGGTATGCAGTTCCGCATAACAATCATAAATAGGGTTGCCCGTTG
>CAZSUM010000388.1:0-2021 GCA_964610015.1 uncultured Lentisphaeraceae bacterium | reverse complement strand
TCGGGTGTCAACCCATGTGCCATCTGCACCATAGCGGCCACATTCAGCATTTTCGCATCAAATACCACGGGGTGTGCCAGACCAGTTAAATAATCTTCTGGTTGCTTCAGCGACTTCTGCGTTGCGCAGAGTATCGCACGCAAAGTTGGCGCCAATGCTTTCCGATAAACCAATGCGCGTTTTGTAGCCGGCGTAAACGCAGCCAACGTTGCAGCAAATGCCGAGACAAAGGGTTGATCCGATCCGGAGGATCCTTGTGTAATCACAAAAAAAGGCGCATTTGCCGGAAAGAGATCGCCTCTTTGCAAATCATAATCGTGATGCTCAGGAAAAACCCAGATTTGATTGTCAAAATAGAACCGGAATGCCGTAACCGCACGTAAGGGTTCCGTCATGCAGGCACGCGGTAAACTCCGCCAATAAGGCCCAGTCACAATTGAAAGCGAGGCGTTCCCGAGAACAGGCCCGTTAAAGAACCCATTGGGGAGCCCCATGTGTGTCGAATATTTTTGCGCTTCAGCACTGTAAACAACCGGAGTCATTCCCGGATAATTGGTGGTTGGCAGGCAAGAATGCCCACCATCGCGATTCACATATAAATCACCGATGTTACCCGCAACCGAGTCCGCTTCAAACCATGGGCGCAAGAGCTCCGCAGCCGCGCCATGATATGCCGCCCCATAGGCAGAAACAGGTTGCATCTGTGGTGGAATCAGTTTGAAATGTGAACTAAAGGCCCCCAGATCAAAATTCCAAACCGTGTTACTACTGCTCACCTCAACGGGTACACCCATCATTGTTGTCGAGAGCGTTTCACCAAGAGATGTCGGAAGCGGTTGCGATTGCAAGCGTTTGGCTTTGGCGAGCAGTTTCTTAAAAGCTTCCAGCTCCTTTAATTGCTTTAAATCCTGATCTGCGGCAATCAACTTATCATTGCGAAATCCCAAATCAATCGCGTGATCCAGCGCGGCCAGTGCTTCAGCTTTATCCGCCCGATAAGCTAATGCGCAAGCCAAATTATACTGCCACGTGGGATCATCAGGAAACAGCGTCACCGCTTCTTGACAGACCTGCGCCATCTCATCCGTTTTACCAGCACGAATCGACTGTGCCAGAGCCTGGCGCAACCGCTGATGCTGCGAAAACAGTGTCGGCATCTCAAAAACACTGGGCCCCGACCATACGGGTAGCCCCACCAGCAACACCAGCAAAAGAACAGCGTATTTCATAATTTGAGCGCGCACCAAAACCTCCTCCACCACGATTTTTTCTCACGTGTCTGACTAAAAAGCCAGTCAATCACCTCATCGTTTGCGAATGTCCGATCCCAGACATTGTGCGCAGCCCCCGCATACTCGGTGTACCGCACCTCACGACTCCCCGCCAACTTCAAGGACTCCACCATCCGCTGCGAACAACCCACATTCACATTTTGATCGGCATCCCCGTGAAAGACCCAGATCGGCAACTGCTTGATCGGTTGCACACGTCGGATGTCGCCGCCTCCGCAAATCGGTATGGCCGCAGCAAAAAGAGTAGGCGCACGCTGAATTGCATCCCACGTGCCAAATCCACCTAGCGAAAGTCCCGTTATATAAATCCGATTCGGATCCGCCTGACGCGTTGCCATTAAATAATCCACAATCGTAAGAACCACTTCCATTGAAGGCGTGGGCTCAGCTGATGCCGCATAGTCCTCATCACGTGCTAAGCGTTTGACCCACCAGTTTCCGACCTGACACTGCGAAGCCAGAACCATCACAGGCTCTGGACGTTTGATCAGTTTGGCCATTAAGGTGGGCAATCCAACCTTGATCTGACTACTGTTATTCGTCCCGCATTCGCCTGATCCATGTAGAAAAACAATGAGCGGATACCGTTGATTGGGTTTAGCAAATTGAGGCGCATGCAATCGATATGGAAACACCTCTCCCGTCTCATTGGTATAGACACACGGCTGAAGTAACTCCTCGACAGAAAATTGCGCGTGCGCTGAAAGAATCAACACAAACAAATAAAAA
>CAZSUM010000387.1:0-2072 GCA_964610015.1 uncultured Lentisphaeraceae bacterium | reverse complement strand
TCGACTCTTCCGCGCAACCGTTGCAGACGTAGGGCGGCTTTGAAAGTTTCAGACACGTGGTTATAGGGGTCAGCCCTTGATTTAGAACTTTACTCGGAATTATTTTGTTCTTTCCTCTTTTAAAATTGATTCACAACGCATGAGCAACTTATTCAACTGCTTGTCTTCTGTGCTAATTTTACGGTATCGCAAGAGCTGTCGGCTGATGGCAGAACCGCTGCCAGCATTCAACACAGTTGCAACCTCCCGTGCTGGACGCGCCGGGGTCAAACCTAAAAATTAAAATCGAGCTGACCTGAAACTGTTACTTTTTGTCCATCCTTCAACGATGGATCGGAGGTGTCGTAGACGCAAAACTTAATCGCCGGAAAGTGTCGCGAGAGCTCCTCTTGGATATATCGCTCGACTGCCACGACATTCTCCTGATCATCATCTGAAAACCCAACGCTGATTGGACGACGTAGAGATTCTGCCCCAGTTCGTGCAAGCAGACGGATCACATGCTCCACAAAATCACGAATCGCAAACTGCTTCGCAGACCCCGTCGCAGACTGCGCTTCTTCCCCAAACTCTTCAGTCATCAACTCTTTAAAGGCCGGATGGGTCACTGCATGATAGCGATTGAGCGAAAGGTAGTTATCGAGTTCTTCCTCATCAGTTCCAAAGGTCGTCAGCCCATCAAAACAGGCGCGATATCCCCGTAGGTTGGCCATCATCACGTCTTTTTCTTCTGGCGAGAGAACCGTCTGAATAAAGAGCCGAACCGCTTCACGAATTGAGGAGGGCTCATGACCACGTGCCGTGACAATGGCAAAGAGTCGTCCCTCGCATAAGGTTTCGCGTAGTGTTTCGTAACTTGGACCAGGGGTCATCTCCCCGCGTTTCACTCGCTCTAGCGCCAATCGTGTATCGCGCAAAAACCGACTCTCATTCTCATTTTCATCATCCTGAAACTCAACAAAAGCCCGCGGCCATTCATTGCCCGGTGGCCGATAGTGCTGTGTATCGTTACGCACCACGGCAAAAGCTGCTGTTGAAACCGTGTGCGGGTGCCACGCTCCATCAGGCCCTCGCTTCTCAAGATGAATGCGCGTAGGCATATGCAGGATATTGTTATCCCAATCAAAAATGTAATATTTGAAATCGCGGTCCACGACGCGCAGATTTACGTTTTGTGCATGACGACTCATCGTGCTTTAAGGTATGATTTGCTTTGTCGTATGTCAACTAACAACCCTTTATGCCAAAGACCTCATAACCCTGTCCGGCGCACAGTCCTTATCACAGGCGCCGCACAACGGATTGGACGTGTCATCGCCCGTACGCTGGCTACAGCAGGCTGGTCTGTGGGGGTGCATGCGCATTCTTCACATGAGGCGGCTGAAGTGTTTTGTGCGGAGTTGCAGTCAGAGGGCTATTGTGCATGGTCTGTCACAGGCGACTTGCTTGCAAAAAATGGAGCGGAAACACTTTTTAATGCTGCGGTCGCTAGTGGTGGCCCTCTTGATGCCCTCGTCAATAATGCCGCACAATTTACACGTCAACCCCTCATGGAAACGTCTGCTGCTGATTTTGAACAGCACTGGCAACTCAATGCTCTGGCACCTATACAATTGACGCAATGTCTCGCACAACATCTAAGAGCCCGCCAGCAAACAGGGTGCGTCATCAACTTGCTCGATCAGCGCATTGCCTCACCCTGCAAAGGGGCTATCCCGTATCTGCTCTCCAAAAAAGCGCTGGAGGCCTTTACGCTTTCAGCTGCTTTAGAATTAGCCCCTCTCCTTCGTGTCAATGCTGTTGCCCCAGGCGCTGTTTTGCCCCCAACTGACCCTCGTGGTCATGAGCCTGCAGGTCGCATTCCTCTGGACTGTCTGCCCGCTGCTGAGCACATCGCGGAAGCCGTCAACTATCTGCTACAGGCAACCTCTGTAACCGGTCAAATCCTCTTTGTAGATGGCGGCCAACATCTCACATGCGAGTCGCTATAAAATCGATGCCCTTGATAAACCCGAAAGATCCACACTGATGAAATCAATGCTTTTGTTTACGCTCGCTTTAACCCTTCTCAC
>CAZSUM010000386.1:0-2085 GCA_964610015.1 uncultured Lentisphaeraceae bacterium | reverse complement strand
CAGCCGGAAACCTTTGTGACGATTGTCGGCAACTGTGCGGCAATTTGGGAGGGCGAGGAACTCCATGCTGAGGGACATTGGAGTCGGCATCCGTCGCACGGACCCCAGTTTCAAGCTAAGACAATCACCTGCATTACGCCTACATCAGCCGAGGGCATTCGGCGTTATCTTGCCAGTGGTATGATCAAAGGGATTGGCCCCAAATTTGCACAGCGCATTGTTGATAAATTTGGCGAACAAACGCTTGATGTGATTGACAAGGAGTCTGGACGTTTGCGCGAAGTTGAGGGCATTGGCGACGAGCGGCGCAAGCGCATTCGAGAGTCGTGGACAGAGCAACGCGGTGTGCGTGAGATCATGATCTTTCTGCAATCGCATGGAATAGGAACAGCCAAAGCTTCCCGCATCTATCGTCAGTACGGCGCAGATGCCATTGCGATTGTTAAGCGAAATCCCTATCGCCTGTGTGAAGATGTTTGGGGTATTGGCTTTAAGACCGCAGACAACATTGCGCTTAGTGTGGGCATTCCACACGATTCAGAGGTTCGTGCGCGTGCGGGTTTGATCTATACGCTTCAGGTGGAGGCTGATGATGGTGGACATTGCTTTACGAATGATGCGGATCTGCTGTTGCATGCTCAGGAACTGTTGAATATTTCGGTTGAGATGTTGGCCGAAGCGTTGACCAAAGAGTTTGAACGTGGGACCTTGGTGAAAGAGGAAAATCGAATTTATCTACGGGATCTTTTTTGGGCAGAGACCCGTGTAGCCTTCAAAGTACGTACGCTGATTGAAACGCCTCGTAATTTTCCTCCCATTGATGCAGAAAAGGCAATTGCGTGGGCGGAGGGCAAGATGGGGTTGCATTTGGCCCCCTTGCAACGTGAGGCCCTTGGTAACGCGATCCAAGCAAAAGTATCTCTCATTACGGGTGGACCGGGGGTTGGTAAAACGACCATTATTCGCGCGCTAACGGAAATTTTTGGTGCTCGTCGATTGGATGTCCACTTGGCTGCGCCGACAGGACGTGCCGCGAAACGTATGGCTGAAGCGACTGGCCGTGAAGCGCTGACCATCCATCGGTTGTTAAAATTTAATCCGAGTTATGGCGGGTTTGAATTTAACGCTGAAAATCCTCTGTCTGGTGACTGTTTTATTGTGGATGAAACCTCCATGATCGATATTCGGCTGATGGAACAGTTCCTGCAGGCACTGCCCCCCTCGGCAACGCTGATTCTGGTTGGAGATACCGATCAGCTTCCCAGTGTTGGCCCGGGCAATGTGTTGCGCGATTTGATTGGTTCCCAGGCGATTCCCTGCTGTCGACTGGATACGATTTTCAGGCAAGACACTTCGGGTCTGATTGTGCGTAATGCGCATCGGGTGAATCATGGAGAAGCCTTTGAAACACAAACAGGCGAGAGCGATTTTTATTTTGTAGAGACAGGTGAACCCGAGAAGATCATTGCGCGAACAGTTGAATTGATGACCGAGCGGATTCCGAACAAATTCAACCTTAATCCGCTAACTGATGTTCAGGTGCTTAGTCCCATGCGTAAGAATCTGCTGGGAACCGAAAATCTCAACGAGGTTATTCAGGCAGCGCTCAATCCTTCCGGACCTTCCTTGGTCCGCGGGTGTACTCATTATCGGCGCGGTGACCGTGTGATGCAAATGCGTAATAATTACGATAAAGAGGTTTTCAACGGAGATATTGGGTTTATCAAAGAGGTTGATGAAGAAGACCGAGTGATGGTGGTGTTGTTTGATGGGCGCCCCGTGCGTTATGCGCAGGCCGAACTGGATGAACTCGTGCTCGCTTATGCCTGCTCGATTCACAAATCGCAGGGAAGTGAGTATCCCGCAGTGATTGTACTGATGCACACGCAGCACTATAAGCTGTTACAACGTAATTTGCTGTACACGGCGATCACGCGTGGTAAACGACTGGTGTTGGTGGTGGGATCATCACGAGCGGTGGCCATTGCGATTCGCGCCAATCAAGTTCGTGAACGCCGCACCACCCTTAAAGAGCGACTAAAAGTCTAATGCGGACAGAGCCTGCAACCCTCACCCCAGCCCTCT
>CAZSUM010000385.1:0-2120 GCA_964610015.1 uncultured Lentisphaeraceae bacterium | reverse complement strand
TAAAGAAGGATGGATCGATTCTTTACGATTAGGGAGGTTTTGGATGAATATGCGGGTAGTTAAAAGCAATACCCAGCTTGCTCGACGCGTGTCCTCTGCGACAAAGAATCACGCGGGCTTTTCGCTGATGGAGGTAAACATGGCGGTTTTCGTCATGGCGGTGGGTATCCTGAGCATGGTTGCGCTTTACCCCCTCGGCTTACGCGAGAGCGTTCAGGGGCAGCAGGACATGTCGCAGGCAACGTTTGCCGATTATATGCTCAATCAGGCGGTCGCGGCTGCTTCTCTGACCAACTTTCCGTGGAGTCAATGGAAACAAGTTCCCACCATTGTCGATATGGACCAAAGTGGCATTAGCGACTCAACGCATAATAATCTTCCCTCTTTCATGACAACTCGGATGCAAACAGATGCCAACTGGCCGGATTCACGATATCGTATGATCTGCTGTCGTGGTGCCGGAAACTCCGATCGTCTGATGGGCATTATGATTCGTTCGACTGATTTAAAGAGTGAGAATGTGAACGATTACACCAACAATCCCGTCTACTACGCAGAGGTCTATTTTCAGGGAGACCCCCAGAAGTGAAGCGAGGCGCTGTGACTAGGGGCCTAACCTGCCCCGTCTACCCCCAAACGGAGTTGTGTATGCGAAGAGAGTTGACACGAACAATATCAGCAAAGCTGCGCCCCAAACATCTGTGGGCGTCCTTTGGTAGGGACGCATCCCCGAGGCGTCCGCAGCGTGCGATGAAACAAACGGTTCGGGAAACCATCTCTTCTCGGCACACGCAGTGTTTGGTAGGGACGCATCCCCGAGGCGTCCGCATAGCTCCATCGATCATGA
The DNA here is from genome assembly GCA_964610015.1 of uncultured Lentisphaeraceae bacterium. Taxonomy (GTDB): domain Bacteria; phylum Verrucomicrobiota; class Kiritimatiellia; order RFP12; family UBA1067; genus CAZSUM01. The sequence goes on along the minus strand of CAZSUM010000385.1, from coordinate 1,273 downwards.
GCACCAGACTGATGCAGACCCGCGGATATGATTTTTCAGCGCTCAGCAGCAGGCCGTCACGTGCGGGCTTTTCGATGATCGAGGTGTTGGTGGCCGCTACGATTCTGACGATCATTGTGATGATGCTGGGGATGCTTTTTCAGCAAACCAGTCTGGCGTGGCGAACGGGTTCACGCCGTGCAGAAGTATACATGCAGGTGCGCTCTGCCATCGGCGCGATTCAGCGGGATGCCTCGGCCGCAGTGGATGCCCGTTTCTTGCCTGAGCGTTTTGTGGATGAGAAACAGAAATTTTCAGGGGAAAAGTTGCTCTTTTATACCCTGACCGGAACGGTTGAAATAGACGAGGCTGACCAGTTGTTAAACAATCGGAATCGGAGTCTTAAAAAAATCACTTACGAAACTTCAGGAAAACGTACGGAACAAGTCTTACAGCCGGATGGTGGCTGGGTGACGAAGAGTTCGGCGAATGTACTGACTTTTGCGGAACGCCAGAGCAGTCAGAATAAGCCCCAAGTGGAGATCAAGGAATTTATCGCAAATTATGATGCTGGCGCTTCAACGGAGGGGTTGCCGCTTTCGATTACCGTTCCCTTGGAGGCACGCAGTTCTGGAAACACATTGGATATCGGAGCGTGGTCATTCGGGCCGGATGGGGCCAAGAATACCCGCGATGATATCAAGACGTGGATTGATAAGTGAGCGGTTGAGTGAACTCAAGAAGAGGCTTTTAATATGGATACGCAGCAGAGAACGGATGTTGGATCACGGAATACGTGTTTTGGGACAAGCAGGGGCCGTGGCGCATTCACGTTGATTGAGATGATGGTGGTCACAGGCATGCTAGGCGTATTGATGGCGGTCTCTGTTTCGGGTGTAGGTCAGGCGCGGCGTCAGGCCCGCATCACCAAAGCAAACACTGAGATGCGTGAGCTGATTAATGCATGGCTTTCGTATGAGGCCGCACACGACGACTGGCCAGTTGAGATTAGCGGAGATGAGATTATTGCCGATCAGAGTGCCCTCAAAGAATTATTAGGTGAAAATGAAGAAAAGGCCGTGTATCTCAATGCGCAATTGAGTGGCGGGATGTTTTTAGACCCATGGGGTCATCCCTATCGTCTGCGGTTGCTCTATGAAACACGTCAAAATCCGGTAACTGATGAATTTAACGCTTCGGTAACCTTTCCCAACCGGAACCGCTATTAGTGATGATGGCAGAGGGAGACAGAAGTCGGGAGACAGAAGACAGAAGACGGGAGACAGAAGTCAGG
>CAZSUM010000384.1:0-2125 GCA_964610015.1 uncultured Lentisphaeraceae bacterium | reverse complement strand
CATCAATATGGCTCATGGATACGCCGCTGGTTTCATCCAGTACAAACTTCAGGTTCTCACGGACAGGATCATCTTCCATCGTATTAGGGATATAGATCTTCAGGCGCTTGGCGATACGTGGATCAATTCGCACCACCCCTTCAAAGGGACCGGCATAATGCGGTCTAACCCGCTCATTGCTCACCGCATCATAAGCCGACTGCACTAAAACAGAGGTCGTTTTCTTGGTGGTCCAGTAGGCCTCCAGTGCAGCTTTTGGCACTTCCCTGTCAGCGAGTTGACAATAGATCGCGGCAGCCGTCAAATAGGCGCAGGCACGTGCTTTAACCGGTGAATCCCCAGTCATGCGATTACGCCGTAACGCTTCCTGCCAACCAAACGCTGCGGGAATCACGTCAACCCCACACCCATTTCCAACTCGATAAGCCATCGCCGCTACAGCATCCACCCGCTTATCACGGAATGTGCTCGCCGGACGCGACATGAGAACCGATGCACACCGAATTTTTTGCAAGCTGGCCATCTGAGAAATCGCCCGGACACCTTCGAAGTGAAACTCTGGAAAATCACAGACAATCTCCTCAGACTCAACCAACAGCAGATAATCATACAAGCCCGTCTTAAGACGTGTACGCGCAGCTTGAGAGTCTGGATGATAAAACCACCCCATCAATGAATGCAGATTGTTTTCAATCGGCTCAAAAGTCACACGCACCGGTTGATCTGGATCAGACCGTTTGATCAAATGTTCAAGATCCGCGCAAACCGTCTCCGTCTGAATCTCACCGACATGTTGCGGAACCGAGAGCACCGCCACACGAACAACCCCGTCGCCATTATAGTCCAACGATGCCGCGAATCCTGAACACGACAGGAGCATCACCGTCAACAGCGTCATACACGCCAGTTTTTCTGACAGCCTACCGATCATCGCGCTCCTGTCACCTGTTGACCGCCCCGTTTGCCAGACTTTGCGCCCATAATCCGTAGCAACGTGGTTTCAAGTAGATATTGTTCAGGCAAACTTGACGAAACCAGCTTCTCACGAAGCGCCAGAATCCGAAACCGTGCAATACGCAACTCCTGAAGCGTATACGCCTGAACCTGCGGCATACGTTTTTTCAAGATCCACGGTTTCATCGTCTTTTGGTTCACAGGCAGAATGCTAAGCAGCGCCAGTACATCAGCCGGCAGATCCGAGGCCCAAACTCCTGACAGTGAAAGCAACTTACGCTCAATCGCCTCACGCAGAACAATCAATTCACGCACACGACGATCCAGCATCGTCGCCAACATGATCCCAATTCCCTTTTGTCCATCCATCCGTTGAAGTGCCTCAAGAACCAACTGCGGTTTGCGCTCGCCAAAGGCATCCAAAAGATCCCAAGCTTCCGCTTCTCGACCAATCGAAGTAACAGCCCGAACATCGTTGACCGTCACCAAACCCGGTGCCCCTAGATAAACACGCAACTTCTCAATCTCCTGAACCAGCAGGCGCGTATCATAGCCCACACGATTCAGGAATTCACGGTGGGCCGATTGATCCATCGACAAGCCCGCCTTTTTCAGCAATCCGTCTAACCTTTCTGACGCCTGCTTTTCAAGTTCCCACCCTTTAAAACTACCGCCGAAATCAATCACTTCGCCTTGCTTCTGGCAGGCTTTGAAAAAAATCGATGTCCTCAACACCTTTCCCGTGGTGATCACCAGATTCTGCCCCGCACAAGCCCCCTTTTTAATCCAAGAGGTCAACTGCTCCACCGCCGTTTTGGCTGTCTGGCTCTCAGATACACGCCCCGCACCAGTCAAAAAGTTTGCGTTGCGAAGCCAGGTCACCTTGTTTGCACCAAAAAAACCCGGCGTTTGGACCGAACCCAGACAATCGTCCACAGTCCGACGCACCTCATCCCCATTGTCACAGCGCGCTTCAATGATCTCGACCCCTAACGTACGCTCCACCTCTGGCACAAGCTGATTGACCCGCTCGCGTGCCGCAGAATCGACGAGATAGTCGTCATCGCCACAAATTAAAATTAATAAGCCATTCATGAAAACTGGAGTATAAACAGTAATCCGCGGAAAGGCGAGAAGGGAGCATCAAGATTTAAAATTTCAAATCTACGAA
>CAZSUM010000383.1:0-2127 GCA_964610015.1 uncultured Lentisphaeraceae bacterium | reverse complement strand
CGCCACGTTCACCATGCGGTGTTGTGACCACGACCCCAGTCACACGATTATTTTCAACCACCACACCGCAAACCAAAGTGCCAAACCAGATCTCCGCCCCAGCACGTCGATTTTCGCGGCGATACCATTCCGCTTTGCATTGTGCATAGACCGGGCCGATCTTAGCAACCGCTTCATCGAGTTCCCGTGTAAAACCAACACGCAAACCAAAGCAGTAGCACCCAATTAATCCGTCTGTTTGTACGCCACCCATTTGGTGCAGATACTCACACACAATGACCTTAGCGCCCTGTCGTGCTGCGGCGATGCCTGCTGGCGCTCCACCCGTACCGGCACCCGCCACCACCACGTCGCAGGAAGCCAATACCGGCAGATCACGCGCTTCTGCAGGAACCGTGCCCGTCGCAGTACGCAGATACCCCGTTATTTCACCATCGTGTTCGGTGATCTTTTCACTCGAAATCGCATGCCCCTGTCCCGCAAGCCTAACCCCTTTGAGCGTTGGACGTTTGGCTGCAATCTGTGCGGCCGCCTCACCGATCCGTTCACCCAACAACATGGCACTGCCCGGCAACATCACGTGTTCAGCCGCTTCGCGTGATAGATCAGCTAATGGCCCTAGCACAAATAGATACTCTGTTCCCTGCGGCCGACAGACGTCCAGATTTAGTGCATCCGAACCCTGCCAAGTGTTGCGAACGGTCGCCCGACCTTTAAACCAATCCGGCGGCACCAACGAGAGCGTATCCGCAGCATCGAGCTGCGTGGGAACGAACGTGAGATCACGCGCCTGCTGTTCAGCTTCTGAAAAAGAACGCATGGAGCCATCCTTCATCGGCAGATCAATTGAACAGGAGAATAGACGGCCCGTTACAATTCCCACCATTCCTTTCGGTTGCTTCACCCCGGTCACCTTGACTCGATCTATTCCCAACAATTCCTGAACACGCATCCCGTCAGCCTTGGGGGCCTCTCCTGCAATAATCTGACGTGTAAAGGTGTAAGTGCCAGCAGGAAAGGGCGTGGCCTGAGCGCCAGCTAATCGCGCCAAATGACCGCGTTCTGTCGCATCGATGACGACTTTGGCACGGATCGCCTGCCGACCGCTACGATTGACGATCACCGCACCCGCTAAATTCCCCTCATCATCCACCAGGGGGTCGCTTGCCAGCGCGCCCGTAAAGAAAGGAATCTGGGCTTGTAACAATGCGTTATCCAGCGTTTTTTTGATATGGATGGGCTTGGTTTGTTCAGCGCCAGCCTTTTCTTTCGCATGGGATGAAAAGAGCTTTTCCATCAGCGGATGACGCATCTCATCACCTGCTTCAGGGCGTAAGCGCAGTTTTCCAGCAAGGTCCTCTCCTAGATAGGGACGCGGAGAAACTACATAAACACGCGCGCCCTCTGCTTTCGCCCGACAGGCCGCAGCAACAGCACCTGCAGAGCCACCGACCACCAAAACATCAACATCCGCCATCAGCGGCAACGACTTGGCTGGCGACACGATCTCTGCCCCCTGCGCATGCAAGACGATCCAAGCACAACAAACCCCAAAAATCACCTGTCTCATTCATCCCCCCTGTCTTAAAAAAACAAACCACCTCTAAGTACGAGACCCTGATCAGATGTGCGCCTCACTCAACAGTCACGCTCTTAGCCAAATTGCGCGGCTGATCGATTTCACAGCCGCGCGTATGTGCCACATGATAGGCGAAGAGCTGAAGTGCAACCGCCGTAATCACCGGCGCGGTATACAGGCTGGTTCTAGGCAGCCAAATCACATCATTGACCGCACTCGCAGCCTCCTCGTCCCCCTCTGTCACAAAACCGATCACTGGTGCTTGCCGTGCACGGCACTCTTGAACATTTCCCAGCGTTTTTTCTTTACCAGGAATATCGTTAAGCAATGCGACAACCGGCAACTCCGCATCCAATAATGCAATCGGTCCGTGTTTAAGCTCGGCGGCCTGATACCCTTCGGCATGGATATAGCTGATTTCCTTGAGTTTGAGCGCACCCTCTAGAGCTGTTGGATAAAGAATCCCCCGTCCGATAAAGAACGCGTTGCGTACATGTGCATACCGTTGTGCAATGCTGGCAATGGCATCATTCTGCTCTAACACCTGA
>CAZSUM010000382.1:0-2133 GCA_964610015.1 uncultured Lentisphaeraceae bacterium | reverse complement strand
TGGCCGCTTTGCGGCAATGACTGTCTTGCGGCCGCACGGTATCTGCTAAGCGACGAGTTCAAGCAACGTTCCGCAATCGACTGCAAAAAGATTTGGGTGTGTGGCGGCTCGGCGGGTGGACACCTAGCGCTTTGGACGGGACTGAGTTTGCCGCCGGAACAGGTGGGCTGCATCATCTCCATCTCGGGCATTGGTGATTTGGTTCCAGACGAGAAGGCGCATCCCAGCCGTTACGTTGGGCTCTTTGGACACAAACCGACGCCCGCCGAGTTGGTGGCTGCATCTCCCGTTTCCTTGGTCACGCCGAAAGCGCCGCCGATTTTCTGTAGTCACGCGACGGTGGATGGTGCCGTGCCGTTTGAGGCAGAACAGCTCTTTGTGGAAGCCTGCCGCAAGGCCGGGGTGAGGACGGAGTTCTACGTCTATGAAAAACGCGACGGCGGTCACTCGATTTGGATCCCGGGTAGCTCGCCGCACAAACTCTTTCCCGATATCGAGGCGGCCATCAAAGCTTTTGTTAAGGGAGCCAACTAACCGTGAAGTTTTTATAGAGAAGGTGTGGCACGAGGTCGTGCCTGCACCGCAGGATGGTACTCGTGTGTCTGTGGCCCTGACGCGACCTCGCGGCGGGTCTGGATGCACAGGTGTGCGAGTGCGGGGTGTTGTTTGACGTGCGCAAAAGTCGGAAAAGATATGCAAAGCACCTGTCGACAGAAAGGGGAGAGGACTCTACGATAAGGGTGTTAGGGTAACCATGGGGGATACGTTAGGCGAGTGTAAGGGGAATGGATCGTGACTCAAGGGATAGGGGTTTAATTGTGGGTAGAAATTTGGTTTCAGTCTTGGCGAGCGGAACACGCAAGAAATTCGTCCGCTCGTGCGGCGGCAGCACCATTCCTGCCAGTCGCTTTGTCGCACTCTGCCACTAGCGTCTTAGATTGGCTTTGCCTTGGGCACACAGGGGTCGTGTCTAATGTTGAACTACGACCCCGAAGGTATCAATCAAACAAATCGGAATGGGTACCCATGGCTTCCAGAATGAGTGCATCTTCTGTGAGGCGGTAAATCAGAATCCAATCAGGCTTAATGTGACAATCGAAGTTACCTGACCATTGTCCCGTTAGCGGATGATTTTGATGGCGTATATCAAGGGATTCGCCTCGCTGGAGCTTTTCCAGAATCCCTTTCAAAAGAGTCATGTCAGCGATTCTTGCCTTCATGCGCTTAAGCGCCTTTTTGAACTGGGATGTCTGCTGGATGTCGCGCATAGACGGTCTCACGAATCCGCAAAGAGCGCGTTGACCGTTTTGTAGCGTTTGGCCTTGATTCTGCCTTTGGCGATAGCCGATCCCTCTTCAAGAGCTGCAACGGTTTTGCGATTGAATTCATGAGGGATGCTCAAAGTAAAAGGAATCTCTTTACGCAGTGCCACTTGACTCAAAAACAGTGTGATGGCGGAAGAGAGACTCAGTCCCAACCGTTCGACAACCGCCGAGGCGTCGGTTTTCAAGGTTTCGTCCAGTCGGACATGGATGGATGCGGTACGGATCATGGAGCCTCCTGTGGTGTTTAAAAGAGTATCCACATGGTATACCAGATGGTTGCAACTGTCAACCAACGCTCAACTCTTTACGTTTAAGGCGAACCCTATAGAACAGTTCCGAACTTAAGCGTGGGACAATGAACTTTGAGCGTTTTTCACCCCTTACAAACACCATAGGCGTATAGATTGTCTGTCCCTTCGTTTACTCTGGCCCTCAGTCAAATCAGTCCTGCGGGTTTTCAGGATTGACCCATTTTGCTCCTCGCCGCATAATGAATACTAACTTGAACGTACGTATATCGTCGGTAGGATAACGGGACGTTCGTGAACCTGTTTTGGGGGGAGGAAAGATGTTACGTCGTGATTTTTTGAAGGCAGCCGTAGGGTGTGCGGCGATTCCGGTGTTTTCCATCGGGGGGCAGATTTCCGGCCGAAAAAAAATCCGGTTGGGCCTCATCGGATGTGGCGGCCGCATGGGACTCGGTATCCATTACGGTATTTTGAACAACCTGTGTGGCCCGGACGAAGAGATCGTCTGTATGGCCGAGCCTGATCCGAGTCATTGGAACCGGGTTCGCGCTGTGGTGAAG
>CAZSUM010000381.1:0-2227 GCA_964610015.1 uncultured Lentisphaeraceae bacterium | reverse complement strand
CCGAAACGATGGTCACTGGAAAATCCTTATCTGTATGAAGTTCAGGCAACCCTCTCAGGCGATGGTTTATCGGATACGGTTTCAACCTATTTCGGCATGCGAAAAATCAGCGTGCTTGACTTACCAGGTATGGGGCACCCCTATATCGCCCTCAACAACAAGCCTATTTACCTGAGACTTGCGCTCGATCAAAGTTATCACCCCGATGGCTACTATACGTTCCCGTCAGATGCGTTCATGAAAAATGAAATCCAACTCAGCCGATCGATCGGCCTGAATGGCCAGCGCATCCACATCAAGGTTGAAATCCCACGAAAACTCTACTGGGCCGACAAATTGGGAATTCTCATTATGGCAGATGTACCCAACAGCTGGGGAAAGCCGGATGAGAAGATGCGTGCCGAGTCCGAGGTTGCTTTGCGCGGTATGATTCGACGAGACATGAACCACCCCTGCATTTTCAGTTGGGTCACCTTTAACGAAACATGGGGACTTCGCTCAGAAAACAAAAAATACCTGCCCGAAACTCAGGAGTGGGTCGCTTCGATGGTACGGCTGGCGAAGTCGCTCGATAAAACGCGATTGGTCGAAGATAACTCACCCTGTAGCGGAGATCATGTCACCACCGACATCAACAGTTTTCACGCCTATCTGTCTGGGTACAAATGGGACAGTCAGTTGCAAACCATCAGTGACTCGACGTATCCGGGCTCCAAGTGGAACTATATTGGTGATCATGTTCAAGGCCGCGAACCTCTACTGAACAGCGAGTGTGGAAATGTCTGGGGATACAAAGACAGTACCGGTGACATCGATTGGAGTTGGGACTATCATCTGATGATGGATGCTTTCCGACGGCATCCAAAAATCTGCGGTTGGCTTTACACCGAACATCACGATGTTATCAATGAATGGAATGGATACTGGCGGTTTGACCGATCTGAAAAATTGACGGGCTTAGAAGCGCTTGTTCCCGGCATGAGCCTACGCGACTGGCATCGTGATCTCTATATCGCGGTCGGCAAAGACTTATGCCAAGAGGTTAGCCCAGCCACGAAAGTTTCTGTCCCTTTATATCTTTCCTGTTTAACCGATCGTTACGAGGGGCGCACCTTCTTTTTGCGCGGCATGATAAGGAGTTGGGACAATCTTGGAAAAGAACATCAGAGCCCCTTGGAGTTGAATAAACCGTTGATCTATCACGCATGGCAGTGCGATAACTTGGACCCTGTTGAGGTTACGCTTCCGACGGTGCCCTCTGTTGTCATTGTCTCGATATGGTTAGAAGATTTGTCGGGTAACATAGTCGCCCGCAACTTCACTACCTTCGCGGTACGCGAGAGCGCACAGCCACGACAAGAAACGTTGATGCGTGATGGCCACAAGATATCCGTCAGCCGCGTGTGCCCACAAGACTTTATCAAGGCCGATTGGTCACTCAAGCAGTGGAACGTTTTGGACGGTCTGAAGGTGAATGGTGCGGGTAAAGGATTCTTTGAATATCGTATCGCATGGCCTACGGGCGTGCGTATCGAAGAGATTGCAGAAGCGTACTTTAAGGTTGAATTGTCGTCGAAACCACTACTCGGTAAGGACATCAAAGGCGCAACAAAAATGGATGGCGACTACATGCGCGGCCTCGGTACGCTGAGTCCCAGTCGCAACCCCAATTCGTACCCGATGACCGATACGCAGCAGTCTCCCAGTGCCGTACGGATATCGATAGACAACGAGTTTATCGGACGCTTTGACCTACCCGATGATCCGGCCGACCACTGCGGTATCCTTTCTTGGCAGGCACAGAAAAGAGACGGCACACTCTCCGAAGCAGGCACCTATGGCTATCTGGTATCAGCTAATATTCCATTATCGCTTTTAGAGAAGGCAGCAAAAAATGGGTCTCTGGTCGTCAGACTTGAAGCTGATGACGCGCTGGCCAATGGCATCGCCATCTATGGCGAACGTTTCGGTCGCTATCCGCTGGACCCAACCCTTGAATGCGTGCTTAAGTAATAGTGCCTCAAGGCAGAGTCATGGCCACGCGAAAACCAATGATAAAATTCTGAAAGTCAGGCCAATAGTTGATGCGGTATGCGGAACGGCAAAACTGTGCGAGATTGTACCAACTTCCACCCCGCTTCACCCAATATGACCCAAACGCCGCACCTAAGGGGGCGCATCTGTGATTAGGTGCATTTATGCTGCCCAAAGAGACCTCAGTTCCCCG
>CAZSUM010000380.1:0-2229 GCA_964610015.1 uncultured Lentisphaeraceae bacterium | reverse complement strand
ATTGACAAAGTAACTGCGCCACCCCGTGATCGGAGGTGGCGCGTTTAGTCTGCCGAAAACAAGACGATACTGAAGGAAGGATGTGGATGAGACGGGTGCATGCGCGTGGACCTGTAATCCCATGCGGTAGGGACGCATCCCCCTTCGGGACGCCGTAGCCTTGGCGGAGGTGTCGAGGCGTCCGAGACGAAACGGATAGGTGGATGCGCGGACCTGCAGACGTCTCGGGGAGACGTCCCTACCAGAGGTGGACAAAGAGGGGTGCGAAGGGGCAACAGGGCTGCCATTGACCACTTCGTTGGATCTGGCACCCTGATCAGGCTACATTCGGTGTTTTCGGCATTGTGGCAAGCGTGGCGCTGAGTTGCGGTAATAACTGTTTTTTTCGGCTAAGCATGCCCGGCATAGCGAATATCCCGTCATGCCGTTTGGCATAGGGAATCGCGCGACGCACAGGCTCGTCACCGACATAAAGAAGCTCAGAGTTTCCACGCACAGGATCGGTCACCATCAGAGCCATGAAATCGAGTGTATCGGCTGATATGGCCTTCTGCATGGCAGCGGAAAGCGCTTCCTTGTTGCGATGCAACAGCTCGAGATTGTTTTCTTCGAGTTGTGAGAGCGCAAACCGATAGCCACTTTCAACATAGGTCTTGCGATCAGATTCGATGGCATCTTCAATCGACATCACCGCAAGTGGTGAATCGAGCTTCATCAACTCGTCCATAATATCATGGGCATTCTCACCGGATAACTTGCTAAGCCATTCAGCCATGCGCATATCGGTGTCGGTCGTTGTCGGTGACTGAAAAAGCAGCGTGTCGGTAACGATACCAGCGAGGAGAATGCCTGCGATCTTTCTGGAGGGCCGGAACAAAGCGGTTCGATACATCCCTGCAATAATCGTGCACGTACTCCCAACCGTATCCGATGTGTATTTAATTGGTTGCGCCGTGGGCCGGATGGCGATCCGATGATGGTCCACCACTTCAAGAATCGGAAGTTCTTCGATACCAGCAATACCCTGTGCTGTTTCATTGTGGTCCACGAGGATCATGGCAAAAGGCGGAGGTGACGTGAAATCGTTTTTGGTAACAAGGCCCACAAGTTTGTGATCCGGCGTGCAAACCGGCAAGATATTCTCCGACGAAGAGAGTGCCTCGCGGCGCACATCGCGAACCATGTCGGTCACGAGGAGTGGAGAATCCGCTCTGACGAGCGGCACATGGTAAACAGGGGTGCTGAATTTAATGCGGCGAATCACGGTAGCAGAGTCGAAACGTGTTCGGAGAATGGTCACGCACTTTTCCGTTGCGAGGCGAATCACGTCCTCCGCTACCGAACAGTTACCCGTAACGATGAGCACCGGAATCCCGTGACCCACAACGCACCGATGAATGTCCGGCCGATCACCAACAATCACAACCGGGTTATCTCTGTCAGGTCGCAAAAGCCGTTTTTCAAATACCTCCACGCTCATGGCCGCAACGAACACATTGTAGATTTTTCTGGTTTCCTCAGCCGGCCCATTGAGGCATTCGGCATCCAGCACGCGCTGCATCATAGAGGGCGAAGAATACAACGCACGCCCCGCGAGACTCTCGTCTTTATGAGAGGTAATATTCATCAGCTCGGAGAGCAATGCAATCGGGCTCAACATACCCATGAACGTCCCACTCCCATTTGTAACCGGCAGCGACGATACACCCGAATTTTTAAGCGCCTGAACAGCCTCAAATAAAGTCACGTCTGAGGGAATAGAGGTCAGCGTGCTCCTAACCATGTCTCCAACGCGCAAGTAAACGTCATTAATGGAAGGCGGTGGCTCCAACTCAAAGTGTTTGAAGATCCAAGCCGCACGGCTCGGCAAAAGACCGGGGCAGACGGCTTGGACTCTGGTCTCACCCAACTTTCTTTTCAGGTCGGCCAAGGCAAAGGCCGCCATAATGCTGTCTACGTCTGGATTCCGGTGACCACAAATGATGATTTTTTTGATTATACCGCTAGTCTGTTCCATGGCCCAACCTCCCTGTCATGCCCCCGTAACTGATCAATCCACGACATACGGGGTCCGCCTTCAACCCTTAGTTCGACACGCTCCCGAAGAGCGGGAGAGCACCCTGTTTGATCACGTCATCTTATTGTGATATCTCGGACATTGAAAGACCGACAATTTGTCTCATAAGTTGTTGTGCGACGTCAAGCGACGAGCAACAGAAAGGCGCTGCA
>CAZSUM010000379.1:0-2234 GCA_964610015.1 uncultured Lentisphaeraceae bacterium | reverse complement strand
AGTGATGCCATGGATGGCAGTGGTTTCGACTGGAATCGGAACACCAGGGTTGAGGAGCCAATAGCCTTTAACCTCGCTTCCATCAGGTTCAATTCGGATGGCTGCTAGTTCAATAATGCGATCAGCACGTGGGCTAATGCCTGTGGCTTCAATATCAAATACAATCAGTGGACGTTCGAGTTTTATGGGAAACATGGTGTTCGTGACTCTCGATTTCTTATTCCGGTTTCTGTTTATCACGTGTAAGGCATCTGACGTTCTGCGTCGGGTGTTTGAACACGTGGTCGAAAATGATAAGTGGTGGACGGCGTGGAAGCATCTGACCGTTGGCCATCGCGGCTTTGAGTTCATAGGCTGAATCAGCATCGTACCACCAGTAGGCTAGGAGCGATCGTTCATCACCAAATTTTGAAAGCACGGTATCAGGCATGCCAAAGGTGTTCCAATAGAGCAGGCGGGTGGTATTGATGTTCCAAAGGAGTACATAGGGGACAGCCGCGGCGATTCGTACGTCAATTTCGCGATTGATGGCATTTCGTTCGGTGATACTGAAACAGTTTTTTTGCTTTTCGATCAAGGCATCTACCACGGCATCTTTAAATCCTGTGATGTTGTTGCCAGAGGGACGATCCGCTTCTTTTGAGAACCACATACTTTCGGGGTCTCTGAAGGTGGAGCCTCCCCAAGCTGCCCATGTCATATCAAAGTTATAATCATCCATATCACGCATCCAGGCTGCAAAATCCTTGCGGTCGATTTGCATGTCAATGCCAGCTTCACGGAAGGCGTTGGCACACATGGCGAGAAACTTATCAGAACTGCCATCGCGTGTGAGGAAATTAAAGCGCAGGGGACGACCCTCTTTTTCTAAGATACCGGTTTGTGGGTTGGGACGATAATGTGCTTCACGCAACAGCACTTTTGCACGCTGCATATCAAAGGTGAAGGTTTGGTTGGTGCAGGGGTGGTTGGCGTCGTAGAGATCTTCAAAGTATGACTGGTGCAGAAAATAGGCATTAAACATCATGGTGCGATTCATGGTCTCGCGATCGACCAAATGTGCGATGGCTTGCCGTACACGCAGATCATTAAACGGCGGACGCCGCATGTTCATGGCAAAGCCTTGGAAGCCAATGGGGTTGTGGTTTTGCACGCGAGTTTTGATAATCCAGTTCTTATCAAACTTCTCTCCAATCGTGTCATTTGCCCAGATGCGTGCCGTATAGATGGCAAAGACATCGACGAGTCCCTTTTTAAAGGCTTCAAAGGCATTTGCATGGTCTGAGAAATAGCGAAAGATCAGGGTGTCAAAGTTCATTGTATGACGCATGGGGATCCGTGATCCCGCCCACCAATCCGGTCTGCGACGCATGCGGATTTCGATTTGTTCTCTGACCTTATCGAGTACGTAGGGGCCCGAAACCACGGGGTTGTCCACATCAAGAAGATTAAAATCCTGATCTGCAAAGGCATGGCTAGGTAGAATTTCAAATCCGCCAAGGGCCAGTAGATTACGCCAGTGACTTTCTTTGGCCTTGAAACGAATCGTGCGTTCGTTCAGGATTTCAGGCGACTCAAAGATGCCCAGCGACACTTTTGCTGCGCCCGTTGTATGTCGCGGGTCCATGACCTGATTAAAGGTCCATTTGACATCTTTTGCGGTGACGGGAGTCCCATCGCTCCAGCGTGCTTCAGGATCAATCTCAAAAGTGTAGGTGAGCTTATCGTCAGAAATAATCCATCGGTTGGCCAGATAGGGGGTAAACTCCATCGTGACAGAGTCGATCCCCAGCAACGTCTCATACATCAACCCAAAAACCTGACGGGTATAGGTGTTGGAATCGATATAGGCATTGAGGCTCTTAGGCGGTTGGAAGGCTGCAAAGCGAAGGATGCCGCCCGGAACCGCATAGGGACTGGCAAGTGGATCAGGGCGCTCAGACCATGCCAGTTGTCCGGTTTGGGTCTCTGCCCAAGTTGGGAAACTGCCCGCAAGTACAAACCCGACACAGAGGCACAGCGCCATGTATAACGGGCGTTGTGATACATCTGCTTGGTCTGGTCGAGTGTGTAACATGCGGGGTGACAGGGATGGATTATTTAAGAACTTTGCGGATGCGTGTCATCGCTTCGATCACATTTTCGCGGCTGTTAAAGGCACTGATACGGATATACCCTTGACCACACCGTCCAAAACCAGCTCCCGGCGTGGTTACGACCTGAGCGCGTTTTAA
>CAZSUM010000378.1:2003-2235 GCA_964610015.1 uncultured Lentisphaeraceae bacterium | reverse complement strand
GTGCCGATCAAGCTGTCGTCCAAAAATCCGGACCGTCCCCTGTGTGGGCACAACGAGCCCCATCACACACTTGAGTAAGGTCGTCTTTCCCGACCCAGAAGGTCCATCCAAAATGACCTTCTCTCCTTGCTTCACGGCAAGATCAACAGCGCTCAGAACCTCACGTCCTTCATACGAGATGCCAAGACCTGAAAATTCAATCGCTAAAGGGTGTTCCATGTTTTTCACCTTT
>CAZSUM010000378.1:0-1993 GCA_964610015.1 uncultured Lentisphaeraceae bacterium | reverse complement strand
AGAAAGATTACACATCATCCCCTGCACGTAAACAAGAAAAGCTAGGTCGTATGAGACCGAGCGTTGCCTCAAATGTAATGGCAATGCTCCTGTTGAACAGAAAAACGGAGTTCGTGTAAGAGCCCTTTTCAGGTACAAGCGCTTTGATGATCCCGTTCTGATTTCGCGCGGGTGGGACGTATCCCCCTTCGGGACGCCATAGCCTTGGCAGAGGTGCCGAGGCGTCCGCACGAAAGGGTCATCGCACCACGGTGCCAACAATCAGGAATTGCCCCAAATAGAACGACTGCCCCGCCGAGAGATGTTTAACCGTAAACGTCACGGTGTGTTCACCTGGCGTTTGCTCTGGTAGATACCAGAAGCGTGCGTGACGGGTCTTCTCCCGTTGCTTGCGTTCAATCGTGATCGGTTGACCTCCATCCACAACGGCCTCAAAAACACTCGTCTCGCCATACGGAATGTCACTGATACCCAAGACCGTCCCGTTCCACCTGACCGTGACACATTCGCCCGCCCGCTCACATTTGACTGCACCGCGCAACATGGCGTGTGTCCGTAGGCGACTCTCTGTGTAAACCGGATCTTTCTCTGTGTCAACAGCCGTCCACCCCCCGCTCAGCTTAGCCTCAGTGATTGGCAGAAGCATCGCGGTCTCCCAACAGGTTGGCACCAGTGTAGCTGGCAGGCGATGCGGACCTGGTGCACGAGTCACGGCAGCGATCTTGAGCACCGCACGCGCAAGCACGTCGCAGTAGAGCGTGTGCCCCTCGTCGCCCGGATGGGTTCCGTCTTTGGAGAACACCAGCTTACCCTCCACGGGCACATCATTCTGAAAGATTAGCGAGCCCGCTTTTTCACGTGCTGCAATCTCAA
Organism: uncultured Lentisphaeraceae bacterium; assembly: GCA_964610015.1. Classification (GTDB taxonomy): domain Bacteria; phylum Verrucomicrobiota; class Kiritimatiellia; order RFP12; family UBA1067; genus CAZSUM01. The sequence goes on along the minus strand of CAZSUM010000378.1, from coordinate 1,120 downwards.
GACCAAAATCAACCGTTGGAATGCCATAGGCATTGGCAATTTGTTCCTGAATCGAACCAAACCCCGTCGTATGACCCGCTTGCAACGTTTTGAGCATCGATTTACTAATCGTATAGATGAAACAAATGTCGATCTTCGGATCCTGCTTCCAGATGCGTCGCACAAGGCCTTCCACCGACTTCGCCTCGTATCCTCCGCCACCATTGACGCGGCACTCAAGAAAGATGAGGTCAGGCTCTTTTGCGAGGACATCCTCCCTCAGGCGACAGGCGCTATAGTCCGAGCCCGTACCAGAAATGGCAGGGTTGATTTCAATAACGTCAGCACGAGGATACTGGGCCTTGAACCACGCGAGTGATTTCAATCGCCACCCTTTGGCCACCGTAATGCTCCCCCCGAGATAGGCAATCCGCACCTTCTCTCCAGCCGTGAGTTTGGCCAAGACGTTTGGCAGACCATCACGCACACGACACTCTTCGGCTACATGGATGTCGTGGGTGTACGTTCCAGCCAAAAGGGAGGTCGCGCAGAGCACGCAACTAGCAATCAGACGTTTCATCATAGACTCGCTTTCGCTTCGGGGTTAGATAATCCTAGATCCAAATCTCAGCAGGCTGTCGTAGCAAGAACCTCAGATCTTAATCCTGCCGTTTGCCACCGTACAGTTTATTCCAAGCGCTGTGCATATCCTCGATTGTCACATAAAGTGCAGGGACAAGAAAGAGGGTGATGAAGGTAGAGAAGAGAATCCCAAAGCCGAGCGAGATGGCCATGGGAATCAGGAACCGAGCCTGTCTCGACGTTTCAAAAATCATCGGCGCCAACCCCAAAAAGGTTGTCAACGTGGTCAGGAGCACCGGCCGGAAACGACGCACACCAGCGTTCTCAATGGCATCTCTTATACCAACACCGCGTATGACTTCATTGTTGGCATAGTCAACCAGCACCAGAGAGTCGTTGACCACCACTCCTGCCAACGCCACAATGCCCATCATACTGATCATGCTAAGCGGATAGCCCAGCAAGACATGCGCAAGCACGGCACCCACAATTCCAAAGGGAATCGAGGTCATAATAATCAACGGCTGGGTATAGCTCTTGAACGGAATAGCCAACAGCG
>CAZSUM010000377.1:0-2235 GCA_964610015.1 uncultured Lentisphaeraceae bacterium | reverse complement strand
ATCCCGAAGCACCAGCGAATGATTACATCCTTCATCCTTTTACAGAGAAAAACCCACACACTGAGTTTTCTGCATTGCGACAGCTAAACCCTTTCGGTAAAGTACTCGTTGTTGCGCCTGAAAACGCCTGATTACCTGTCGCAGGCGCAATGAGACCGGAGGCTTTTTGAATGAGTGATCTCTGTCCCTGTGGTAGCGGCCTAGCTTTTGAGGCCTGTTGCGAGCCCTTTCTTCTGGAACGTGAAAAACCAGCAACTGCTAGCGCTTTGATGCGCTCTCGCTATTGTGCCTATGCGATGGGAGCGGTTGACTATCTCTATAAGACATCCGGCACGAAAGTTCGCAAAGAGTTTGATGCTGAAAGCAGCCGAAAATGGGCTGAGTCTGCAAAGTGGAATGGCATTGAGGTTCTTTCCGAGGAGGCTGGTGGCATTTCTGACGACGTGGGCGTCGTGGAATTTATTGCGCATTATGCCGTAGAAGACGCAGCCTTTAAACACCATGAACGTGCTGAATTTGCACGAATCAATGGAGAGTGGCGTTTTATCGACGGAAAGATCTTCGGACCTGATCCCGTGCACCGCGAACATCCTAAAATCGGACGTAACGATCCTTGTCCCTGCGGTAGCGGCAAGAAATACAAGAAGTGCTGCGAACGAGCTGACGCATGACCCTAGAGGCGTTTATCTTTGATCTTGATGGCACCTTGGTCGACTCTGAGTTGATCTGGGCTAAAGCCATGCACGCATATTTAATGGATCAACACTGCATCTGTGACGAGAATGAGGTGCTACGAATGGTTTACGGTCATTCGTGGACCGACATCTATCTCCAGATCAAGGCTCGTTTCTCTATTTTAGCGGGTCTTTCTTCGCACGAGATGGGCAACTGTTTACGCGCATATTACCTGCGATTGCGGGACAAAAGCGAAAACGTCATCATTGATTCATCGGCCACTCTCTTGCGTCACTTGGCGCAAAGCTATCCGGTCATTGTTGTCTCTGGTTCACCGCATCACGATGTGGAAGAAGCGATGTGTTTGCTGAACACCTCTGAGATCGTTCGCTTTGTACTTGGTGCCGAGGATTACGCACCGGGGAAACCCGATCCTTCCGGGTTTTTGCTGGGTGCTCAACGACTGGGAATTTCCCCCTCTAACTGCCTTGTCTTCGAGGATTCCCTCGCTGGCGTACTGGCAGCCAAGCGAGCGGGCATGTGGTGCGTTGCGCTCAACCGTCCAAACGCACACCCGCAGAATCTCTCAGAAGCAGACTGGATTTTGTCTGACCTAGCGGATTTTTCTGTTCAAGCCTTTGCGCAACACGTTTCGTCATCGTCCACTTTGTAGCCGCAACATCCACCTTTTGTAGTAGCCTGCTTGCGGCGTAAGCGAAGTTGTCCGCATGCAGCATCAACATCGCGCCCACGCGACTGTCGCAATGTGGTCGCAATCTTGGCTTTGAGCAATGCGTCAAGAAACGAGAGACACGTTCTGTCGGCAGGTCGTTCTCCTGCAAATCCCTCAACTGGACTGAGTGGGATCAGATTGACTTTACAGGGCAAGCGCCGCAAGAGGCGAATCAAAGCCACGGCATGTTGGGGACGATCGTTAAAATCTTTGACCAGCGTATATTCAAAAGTGATGACACGCCCCGTTTGCACGGTGTAGTCCGCACAACTCTCAAGCAAGTCATCGATCGGCCAACGCCGATTCACCGGCATAATCTGACTGCGGAGCGTGTCATCCGGCGCATGCAACGAAACCGATAGTTCAAACTGCAAGCCTTCTTGCGCTAAGCGTTGGATTCCCGGAACGACGCCACACGTGCTAATCGTAATGTGGCGTGCTCCAATATTGATGCCTTTCTGGTCGTTCAGAATACGCATGGCACGCAACACCTGCTCATAGTTATCAAAGGGTTCGCCCATGCCCATCACAACAATATTCCCCGGATGCGGCAACACCGGCTTAGTACCCGAGACCAAACGTCTATCGAGGGGGGCTTCGGCAGCACGCATCAACGCACATCCCGCCATCACTTGCCCCACAATTTCACCAGCCGTTAAATCCCTTGCACAGCCACTCTGACCACTGGCACAGAATGCACAACGAAAGTCACATCCAACCTGAGAGGAAATACACTGGGTCACACGTCCTTTGGAGGGAATCAACACCGTCTCAATAGGTTCATGGTCTACACACCCGAGCAGGAGCTTTCGAACACCATCAGACGC
>CAZSUM010000376.1:0-2238 GCA_964610015.1 uncultured Lentisphaeraceae bacterium | reverse complement strand
AAAATTAAACACCATTGCTGCAGCCGAAATGCTGCTCGATACGTTGTACAAAGATGTCAACGGAGCCTATCAGACAGGCGTAATCATCGAAAACGATTTGCTGAAAGTGAAGCTGAAAAAAAACGAAATTTACCTCTTCTGACCGATTGGGAACAGGGTTGCCTCCATTTAAAATTAAGCTGATTCTTGCAGTCACTGAGCAAAATATGAGATAGTTCAACCATCGTATGACCATCATATCGCGTATGCGTTAGGTACGAGTATAAACAATAGGGGGCTATGATGCGTTTGGCTGGATGTTTGGTTATTGGGCTGGTATTCGGGGTGTATGCGGAGATGGCCATATATGTTTCGCCGGATGCAAAAACGGGTGGAGTGGGTAGCAAGCAGTCGCCTTATGCGACATTGGAGCAGGCACGTGACGGAATTCGCGTGGCACGCAAAAATGGGCAATTGGCGCAAGATGAAGCAGTGACCGTTACGCTTAATCCAGGGGTCTACTGGTTGAAAGCTTCTTTTGAACTGACTTCTGAGGATAGCGGAAGTGTGGGTGCCCCAGTTACGTATCGCGCTCGGGAGCCCGGTACCGTGATTATTCAAGGTGGCCCCACGTTATCATCCGCAGCGTTTAAACCGATTACAGATCAGACTGTTTTCCGCAGGCTTGATCCGTCGGTAAGAGAAAAGGTGCTGGCTTGTGATCTCTCTGCGGTTGTACCTGAAGCGTTTACGCCTTTTAAGAACGCTTTCTCAGGAGCACCGGATGCGCCATGGGTGTATGTTGATGGTCAACCGATGACGCTTGCGCGATGGCCCAATCGTGATGCGGAAGCAGCAGGTTGGACCGGATTTACCAAAGTGGTTGAAACTGGTGCGCCGATTCCGGATTCGCCTGATCCGGCCTTGCGCATAACACGTCCTGGCTCGTTTATTTTTGATGATGCACGCCCGTCACGCTGGGATCTGGATGCCGGCGTTTGGTTGCTGGGCTACTGGACTCATGACTGGAGCGATCAAGTCATTCGTATCGCTTCGTATGATCAGAAGAAAAAGGTGATCTCTCTCTCAGCTCCCCATGGAGGGGGGATTGCTACGGGCACGTGGGGTGCGGCTAAACGACGTTTCTTTGCCTTTAATCTTCTAGAGGAGCTCGACGCGCCCGGCGAGTGGTATCTGGATCGCAAAAACAAGATTCTTTATTTGTATCCAGAGAAAACATTGGATACGGCATCGATTGTATTAGCGACACTGACCGAACCGATGCTACGCTTGAAAAATGTTGAGTATGTCCTTTTTGAGTGTCTTAACTTTCAATATGGGCATTGCAACAGTTCGGCTGTCAGTGTAGAAAATTGTAAGAAGATTGAAATCTCCGGTTGCGTGGTGGCTAATCAGGCTGGAAGTGGTATCGGTCTATCTGGAAAAGAGAATCTCGTTCGTTCCTGCGATTTGTTTAATTTGGGACGTAGTGGCATCTCACTCAATGGCGGTAACCGTGATAATCTGATTCCCGCAAAAAATCAGGCACTCAACAATCATATTCATCACTATGGCATTTTTCAGCGGACCTATGCGCCAGGGATCGGCGCGAATGGCTGTGGGCAGATTGTGAAAAACAACTGCATTCATGATGCGCCGCATAACGCGATTCTTTATGGTGGCAATGAACACCTCTTTGAGTTTAATGAAGTTTATCGGGCTGTGATGGAAACGGGCGATGCGGGCGCGTTTTACACCGGACGCGATTGGACAAGCCAGGGAAATGTGCTACGTCACAATTTCATCCATTCGCTGGGAGGTGGCGATAGCAAGCACGTAAACACGATGGGGTTTTACTTTGATGATTGTGATTGCGGTGACCGGGTTGAGGGAAATATTTTCTGGAAAGCCGGACGAGCGATCATGATTGGAGGGGGGCGTGAGAATCCCGTGATCAACAACTTGATTGTTGATTGTCCCATTGGCGTACATATTGATTCAAGAGGAATGACCTGGAAACACTGGAATAATACCAACGAACCGAGTTGGTGTCTTGATGCCAAGGCGCGTGCTTTCGACTACACCCACCCGCCTTGGAGTGTTCGCTATCCTCGGTTAGCTTCAATTATGACTGAACATCCACGGGAACCACTCAACAACCCAGTGCGCAACAACGTGTTCTTGGATTGTAAAGAGGTGTGTTCATTTGACGACAATGTTATGAATCTGTTGTATAAAATGGAGATATCCGGCAATTTG
>CAZSUM010000375.1:0-2241 GCA_964610015.1 uncultured Lentisphaeraceae bacterium | reverse complement strand
CTCCCGCCCATTAGGCAGTTTCTTCAGGAGCAACTTTCCACTCTTCCATCCGGGCAGGACGGCTTTCTTCGTTTGTCCCGATCCCGCCTTAACCGAAGGCGTCTCTTTCGAGACCGCCCCAGCCTTATCCTCGGCACCTCCGGTCGGGCTACTCGCGGCAGCATCCCCGAGCGCAGCCTCGATGATCTCCTCGCGGAAACTTTCCATCACCCATTCGCCCCCATAGACGTCGATCACGACGCCCAGCTTTATCTCATACGGCGTGGCCCACTCCGGTATCGACAACTTGCCGGACGGCAACGCCTGGATCGCCGCCTTCAGGATGTAATAGACTATCGCCCGGACAAAGCGGTTCGGCGGCACCGTCTCGATCTCAAGCGTGCAGGAGTGCCTCAAGTAATCGGCTTGCTGACCGTCAGGCGTGTACTCCAAAGAGGGGGGAAGCTCATAATGCTCGCACTTGATCAGGCGGACCTTCTTGCCCATGCAGAACAGGAACTTGCCACGAGGATCTTCCTCAGCGGCAACAGAGGTCCGAGGCGCGGCCTTATTTGGCTTCGGCCTTTTCACTTTCTCTGTCTGGAGCAAGAGACCCCGCTTCGGGCTCCCTTTTGAATTATCGCTCATGCGCCCCCTGCCTTTCGTCATCACGATGACGGCGTAAAAAATATCGAATCCGGGTTGTCAGATACAAGCGGCACTGTGGAAAACCAAATAGGTTCTGTTATAAGTGCTGTTATAAGTCGCCACTTTTGAGGGCATAAAAAAGCCGTAAGTTGCTTATTTTAAGCATCTCACGGAAGTGGAGCGGGCGATGGGAATCGAACCCACGTGTGAAGCTTGGGAAGCTCCTATTCTGCCATTGAATTACGCCCGCATCGGTATGAAAAGCAACGCGAAAGATAACAAAAAAAGCCGAGGGGGCAAAGTCGTTTTTTTGATTACGTTTATTTTTAAGATGCAGGCCGCAAAGATTGCGTCAAAAGCGGAACAGCGTATTGATCGGTATTCCGCTTCTGGTCTGAACAGGCTTCTGCTATAGTTTGAGTAATGTCATTCGGTACGTAGGTACCTTTTTCTTAATCTTGAAGGGAGCGAGTCAATGCGAACGATCAGCAAGGTTGCGCCAGGCTGGTGGGACTACACCACCTTGGACAAGGATTTACTCGACGAGGCTGCCCGCCTAACCGAGAAGGATACGATGAACTTGTCCCGACCGGGATTCCAAGTGCGCTTCTATGACACCGTACAAGAGCTCTACTTAGCCGAAGCCCTCGAATACATTGAAGCTTGGAAACAGGCAACGCCCGAGAACCCCACGGGTATCTGCGGACCAATCGGCCCCACAGAACAGTTGCCGCTCGTGGCACAACTCGTCAACGCACTTGGCCTCTCGCTACACAACTGTCACTATTGGGGAATGGATGAGTGGGTTGTCGACGGTCGAGCCGTCTCACGTGATTTTCCGCTGGGTTTTGCGCGTACCGCCTACCAACTCTGTTTTGACCGTATCCGTCCTGAGTTGCGCATGCCGGAAAAGCACATTCATTTTCCAGAAGTCGAGACAGCCCCTTACATCGCGAGCTGGAACGATGCTCGCTGTATCTTGATGCAAGGCGGTCAGGGCGAGGTCAAACACTGGGCCTTTAACGATCCCCCAAAGCGCGAGGGAAACTATCTGGATGCCCCCCCTTCGCCGGAAGTCTACCGGAAACTGACCACGCGCGTGGTTGATCTACACCCCATGACGCTCATGCAGAATGCCCGAACGTCGGGCGGCGGTAAAGTTCAGGATGTCCCGCACCTCGCCTTGACGGTTGGTCCAACGGAAACTTGGCGCGCGGAAACGGTTTCAATCTGGCATCCCGGACATCACGACAACCCTTTTGGTATGCGCTTGACAGCCCTGATGATCGCCAAGCACCTGCCTGATACGGCTGTACCGATGTCGCTTCTGGCTGACCACCCCAATGTTCGCTTCAATTTCCTGCGCACTGGCTTTGGCTCCTGCGAAGTGGAGATGCATTGATCGTATGTGTTGCATACAGGCGTAGAGATCGCAGCAGATGTGATCACATGGAGCAGGACCGTTGCGTCCTGCTTTTTTGTGCGAATCCACGATGGAGACAGAAAACAAAAAACCCATTCACCAACCGCAATCAATTCCTGAACAGGCTTCTCTTCTATAAGTGGTGGAGGTAAGGGGAGTCGAACCCCTGACCTCTTGAATGCCATTCAAGC
>CAZSUM010000374.1:1780-2260 GCA_964610015.1 uncultured Lentisphaeraceae bacterium | reverse complement strand
CATTGCTTCTGGGGTCTACAAGCCGAATCAGGTTTGGCGTAGGCAGGTTGACTGTATCCCCAAAGGGGTGAAGTGGGTGCAGAAGGCGGTTGTCTCGTTAAACCCGACTATGAATAAAATCACGGTCACGGGTGGTGATGTGTATGATTATGATTTCCTCGTCTTGACCCCCGGTTTGCAACTCAACTGGGAGAAGGTGGAGGGGTTATCGCAGAAGACCCTTGGCGAGGGGAATGTACACAGCATTTATGATTTTGAAGGTGCTCAAAAAACTTGGCCAGCAGTGCAAGCTTTTGTCGCGCAGGGTGGGCGCGGCATCTTTACCGATACCTATACCAAGCATAAGTGTGGTGGTGCACCGAAAAAGATCTGCATGTTGACTGAGCACTTGTCGCGTAAACACAATACGCGTGATCGCTGTACGTTTAACTATTTCACGAACTCGGCGCATCTTTACGATGTGCCCTATTTTACCCCGCG
>CAZSUM010000374.1:0-1770 GCA_964610015.1 uncultured Lentisphaeraceae bacterium | reverse complement strand
AGGCGATCTACAAGGAGCGAAACATCAATTTGACACTTCAGACGCATGTCACAGGAGTGGACACCAAAGCTAAGAAGGTTTTTCTAAGTCAAACTAAGACGGTAAAAAAAGAGATCGCTGATGTCAAGACGGGTGCAGCCAAGATCGTTGAGGAGCAGGTCACGAACACGTTGACGGAATCATACGATCTGTTGCACCTTGCGCCACCACAGAGCGCGCCGGATTTTGTGCGTGAGGCGGGCGTTGGCTGGACTGAGGGTAAGTACGCGCGTGAATCTTGGGTCATGGTCGATCAACAGACGCTCGTTCACAAAACCTTCCCAAACATTGTCAGCTTTGGTGATGTTGCAGGTATACCGACGAGTAAGACGTCCGCTGCTATTCGTAAGCAGGTGCCAATCGCTGTAGAAAACCTGATGTCTCTGATTGCAGGGCGTGCACCGGAAGTCATTTATGACGGCTACGCTGCCTGTCCGATCGTTACGGATTACGGGCATGTGCTGATGGCTGAGTTTGATTATAAAAAGAAACGCCGGAGCACGTTCCCGCTCTCGATGCTGGATATGTCGCAAGAGAGCCGATTGGCTTGGTTGATGAAAGTCTATGCATTTAAGCCGCTCTATTTTTATGCGATGATCCCAGGCTACTGGTAAGTCATGTTCGCGTGCGATAAAAAAGGTTTTACAAAGTGAATCCAAAAAAACGCAATCATTTTGCGCATGATGTCAAGCGTGTGCGCTCGGGTGAGAATCGTTTGGAATCTGATGAACGCGGGGACTGGATCTATGGACGTCGACCGACGTTAGAAGTGGTCAAGTCCGGAAAGCGTCATTTGTATGAGGCGATCCTCCCGTTGCCTGGACGTGATGCGCCAGAGGTGGCGGAGTTGCGTGCGCTGTTGAATCATGCGGGAGTGCCCCTCAGATCCCTCGAACGCGAGGAGTTGGATGCTCTGTGCGATGGCGGCCATCACCAAAGTGTAGCGGTTCGTGTGGGGGGATATCCCTACATCTCCTTTGAGCAGATTATTCATGATGTCAAGATGGATGAACATGCGATCGTTTTGATTCTTGATCATATTGAAGATCCGCAGAATGTTGGCTCTTTAATGCGTACGTCCGATGCGGCTGGTGTGACGGCGATCATACTGCCTGAAGATCGTGCTGCCGGTGTAACGCCTGCCGCAGTACGTGCTTCTGCTGGTGCAACGGAACATCTACGTGTGGCCAAGGTCGTCAACCTCGTTCGTGCCATGCGCGAGCTTCAGGAACAGGGTGTTTGGATCACAGGGCTGGATATGGCCGCGACTGCTAAACCGTACACGTCAATTGATTTCAAAGGGCGTGTGGCACTGGTTGTGGGTAGCGAGGGGCGCGGACTTTCGCGACTTGTTGGCGAAACCTGTGATTTTATCGCTGGGTTGCCAATGAAGGGCAGTATCGCCTCACTTAACGCGGGTGTGGCGGGTGCTGTTGCGCTCTACGAAATCTTACGTCAGCGGAGTGTTTGAGGCTTGAGACAAAGCTTATCGGTAATCTCGGGCTGAGATGTCTTCAATCTGATTGGTAAAGATGTTGATCCGGATATAACGGGTTACGCGATCTTTTACGGCACGTGCGAAGATGTACTTTTGACCCTCGTGAATGGTAGTCGGGAAGGTCACCTGTCCCTTGGCGTTGACTTTCGCCGTGATGTCAGTCTCATGGCCGCCGGGGTGTTTGTAATAGAGTCGTGAGCCGGGTTTGACAAGAAATGAGAGCGTGGTGGTGG
>CAZSUM010000373.1:0-2262 GCA_964610015.1 uncultured Lentisphaeraceae bacterium | reverse complement strand
CGCAGTGACACTGCACCACAAGATCCAAGTCGCAGCAACATCGGAAGTATTCGAGCATTCCCGGTGCATCCAGCACGCAAGGTTGATAGTACGGATGCAATTTTATTCCGCGAATTCCGCAGTCTGCAACTTGTTTGAGGTGATCAAAACGGGCCTCGTCATCAGGATGTACCGAGGCAAAGGGAATGAGATGACACGCGGCATCATGGCCACGAGCACCATCGCGTAGGGCCAGAGATTCAATTAGAATGCCATCAAAGTGTTCTGGACGTGTGGCGATTGGACAGACAACCGCGTAATCGATTTTATCATGATACATATCTCGCAAGAGTCCCGAAACGGTACCGTCTGAAATAGGCTGGATTTTGGCTTGCGCTTTTTCCACTAATTTAGTCAAGGCACGCGTTGCCAGGGCATCAGGGAAGGTATGTGTATGCACATCTATTTGCATGAGAGATTCCCTTATTAAACGTTGTTGAAAGCATAGTCTGCCAACAAGCGAGATGCGAGCAGAAATATCGCTTTATCGTGAACTCTGACCTTATAAATGTCACGTTTCCATGGTTTGCTCTTGACCCCAAAATAGCGTATCATGCTCACGCTATTGACAATAGTATTGATGATTGGATCAATCGTCACTGGATCTTGAAAAACAAATAGGCGGCAATGCATTGAGGAGGTTTTATGACAAATTTTACGTGGTACGATGTGAGCGATGCCACGGTTGGTCTGCTCTTTGGTTTAGCAGGTGTACTGGGCGGGTATGCGTTGCGTGGACTAATTGGACGCTGGCAGGCTGATGCGATTGAAAAACAGGCGAAGATCAAGCTACAAGAAGCTGATGTTGAGTTTAAGAACCGTTTAAAAGAGGCTGATATTCTTGCGCGTGGCGAGGTGGTCAAGGCACGTGAAGAATTTGAAAAAAGCACCAAGGCACGGCGGAAAGAGTTGCAGGACATTGAGGAGCGGTTGACCATTCGCGAAGAGAATATGGATAAGAAGGCAATTCTCCTTGAGCGTAAGGATCAGACCGTTTCTCAGAAGCAGGAAGAGTTGCAGAAGCGAAGCGAAACGTTGCAACAGGTTCGGACAGAGGCTGAGAAACTGCACGCTGAAGCCGAGCAGCGATTGCAGAAGCTGGCGGGTATGACACATGAGGAGGCCCGTCGTGGCGTTCAAATTCGCGCGGAGCAAGAGGTGCGCAGTGAAGCGGGAAGCTTGATCCGGCGGGTACAGGAAGAGGCCAAAGAAACGGCTGAGCGTGAGGCTGCGCGGATTGTTGCCATGGCGGTACAGCGGTTTTCACTCTCGCATGCCAGTGAAATGATGACCAGCATCGTGCCCTTACCGAGTGATGATATTAAAGGGCGTATTATTGGGCGTGAAGGCCGCAACATCCGGACACTTGAGGCGGAAACGGGTGTGAACATGTTGATCGATGATACGCCCGAAGCGGTGGTGATTTCCGGATTTGACCCTGTTCGTCGTGAAATTGCGAGGCAGGCGTTGGAACAGCTTGTTGCCGATGGCCGTATTCATCCTGCTCGTATTGAAGAAGTGGTCAAACGTGTGACCGAGAACATGGGAAAAACCATTTTTGAGGCGGGTGAGGCCGCTTCGTTTGAAGCGCAGGTGCAGAGTGTGCCGACAGAGATTTTGCGCTGTTTGGGGCGCCTCAAGTTCCGGACCAGTTTTTCTCAAAATGTGTTGCGACATGCTGTTGAAGTAGCGCATTTGATGGGGATGATGGCGGGTGAACTGGGGCTTGATCCGGCGCTTGCTAGGCGAATTGGATTGTTTCACGATATTGGCAAGGCGCTGGATCATGAGGCGCAGGGTGCCCATGCGTTGACTGGGGCAGAGTTTTTGAAACGCAATGGAGAGACGCCGATCGTTGTGAATGGCGTGGCGGCGCATCATGAAGATGTGCCCTCAGAGGGGCTCTATGGCGTACTGTGTTCAGCGGCGGATGCGATCTCTAGTTCGCGTCCAGGGGCACGCGTCGAGACGGTCGGTGTTTATGTGCAGCGGCTTGAAAAGCTGGAAGCCATTGCGAATCGTTTTGACGGTGTTAAGAAAACCTTTGCGGTTCAGGCCGGTCGGGAGGTCCGCGTGATTGTTGACCCCATGGCTATTTCAGACAATGACGCAATGGTGATGGCACGTGATATTTGTCAGGAGATTTCGGCGACGATGCAGTTCCCCGGACAGATTAAGGTCGTGGTGGTGCGTGAAGCACGTTGTGTTGAGTATGCGAAATAA
>CAZSUM010000372.1:0-2266 GCA_964610015.1 uncultured Lentisphaeraceae bacterium | reverse complement strand
CCACCCTCTGATAGGAACTTGCCATGATCCTCATTATCGACAACTACGACTCCTTTACCTACAACCTCGCACAGTATCTGCGCGAGTTGACCGCTGAGGTTGTCGTCCACCGTAATGATGCCCTTACCCTAGACGACATCCGAAAAATAGCACCTGAGGCGATTGTCATTTCGCCCGGTCCAGGACGTCCTGAAACTGCGGGGGTCTCCTGTGATGTGATCCGCACCTTTGCCGGGAAAATTCCAATTCTGGGCGTCTGCCTCGGACACCAAGCCATTGGGTTAACCTATGGCGCCACAATCACCTACGCAAAACGGCTGATGCATGGCAAAACGTCAGAGATCTCCTGTGATGACCAAGGTCTCTTCAAAGGACTAGGCAACCGCACCTTCAAAGCCATGCGCTACCATTCGCTGGTTATCGATCCAACAACCCTCCCTCCCTGTCTGACCGTGACCGCCACCTCGGAAGATGGGGAAATTATGGGCATTCGGCATACCGAGCATCTTGTGGTCGGCATTCAATTCCATCCTGAATCGATCATGACCCCCGTCGGTAAACGGATTCTACGCAACTTTCTAAAACTCACCAACACACAGGGATCCTGATGAACATCTCCAGTCTGCTTAAAAAACTGATCGCTCGACAGGATTTGACTGAAAATGAAGCCTTCGAAGCCGTCACCGCCATTCTTGCAGGTGACTGCACAGAAGGGCAGATTGGCGCGTTTTTGGCCGCACTCGCAGCCAAAGGCGAGACCATTGACGAGATTGCATCAGGTGCCCGTGCCATGCGCGCAGCGGCCATCCGTGTGCAGTCTTTTGCATCAGACACGCTCGATACCGTGGGAACCGGTGGCGATGGAGGCATCACCTTTAATATTTCCACCACCGTAGCTTTTGTCGCAGCTGGTGCAGGTGCCACGGTTGCGAAACATGGCAATCGTGCCAGCTCAGGAATCAGCGGCAGTGCCGACTGCCTAGAACAACTGGGACTCAATCTGAATGCCGATCCAGAAGTCATGGAAGAGGCCCTCAATGAGATTGGCATCACTTTTCTCTTTGCACCTGCTTTCCATAAAGCCATGCGCTTTGCAGGTCCCGTGCGTAAACAAATGGGTGTGCGGACCCTCTTCAATCTGCTGGGACCTCTTACCAATCCCGCAGGCGCCCCCTGCCAGTTAATTGGAGTCTTTGCCCCAGAGCTAACCGAAACCTTTGCACAAGTCCTTCGCAAACTCGGTTCACGTCGCGTCCTCGTGGTCCATGGCCATGATAGCATGGATGAAATCACCCTCACGACCAGCACGCGTTGTTCTGAACTCAAAGATGGCATCATCAAAACTTACGATATCGACCCCTCCGCCTATTTTGAAGATCTCTGCACCCCTGAAGATTTGATCGGCGGCCATCCAGCCGAAAACGCGGCGATCACTCGCGAGATTCTCAGCGGACGGCTGCACGGACCCAAACGCAATATCGTACTGCTAAATGCCGCTGCTTCGTTGCTTGCGGCCAATCGCACAACAGATTTGAACGATGGTCTACGACAGGCTACGCAGGCCATCGACTCGGGTGCAGCCCTTGAAAAACTAAATCAACTGATCGCTTTTTCAAATCAGTAACCCGAAACACAAACAAACACGCAACAGACCATGAACATTCTCGACACCATCCTCGCTGCAAAACGCACAGAACTCGCACACGCTCAGCAAGCAACACCGCAGGCGGAACTTGAGCGCAAAGCAGCGACTCGCCCGACACCGCGCGGATTTGCCCAATCCCTCGCGATCAAGGGCGTGCGGATCATTGCCGAGATCAAACGTGCCTCCCCCTCGCGCGGTGATATTCTGCCTGACCTCGACCCTGCTGCGATTGCCCGCGCCTACACCACAGGTGGCGCCGCAGCCCTTTCCGTTCTCACCGAGCCCGCCTTTTTCAAAGGCAGTGCCTTAGACCTGCAACAAGCCCGATCTGCCACGGACTTACCCGTCTTGCGCAAAGATTTTATCATCTCCCCCTATCAAGTCTATGAGAGTGCCGCACTCGGCGCGGATGCCCTGTTACTCATTGTCCGCATCCTCGATGATGACACGCTTCACACCTTGTACACGCTAGCCACTCAACTCGGCATGGATGTTCTCTGCGAAGTGTTTGACGAACAGGATGTGCATCGGGCCAATGCCCTTGGTGCCCCCTTGGTCGGCATCAACAATCGTGACCTCGCTTGTTTTAAGACTGATGTCACCCATGCGATCCATCTCGCA
>CAZSUM010000371.1:0-2292 GCA_964610015.1 uncultured Lentisphaeraceae bacterium | reverse complement strand
TTTTTTTGACATCTATGGTGAAAGTGTTAAGATCAATGTCAATTCAGCAGATAAAGAGGTGCTGATGACGGTTCCCTGCATTGATAGCGATGAACTTTTAGCTGGGGCGATTATCGAGGAACGTACCACCGGAAGCCGTATGACATCAACCTCAGATGTGGGTACAGAGAGTAAGCTTTTTAAAGATTGGAATGACCTGACAACGCGAATTGATGGCATTCCAACTGAAACCAGCACGTTTCTTTGCTATGCTCCGGAAAAGTATTTCAGGATTGAGATTGAAGGCGAGTCAGGTGGCATTACCCATCGTATTGAAGCGATGGCACTGGTTGATGGGGATTCAGTCCGTTATATTCGGTGGCGGGAGGATCCGTAAGTGTTTTGGGTTGGTTTTGACTGGAGTTTTGGAGTTGGGTAACAGATGCCGGGTGCTCCGGTTGAGCTAAGCGGTACCTGACAACACATATATGGCGAAACGTGATGTAACAGCTTTATTAGTTGAAGGCGGAGTGTTGCGCGGGGTACGTTTTTCTCCACGTGGCCGCGACGGCTGGGTGCGCACGGGAGGCGGTGTCTGGCTGGACAGTGTGCAACCGGTGGATGAGCTTGATGCTCAGACAATGAGCGAGCTACAGGAGTCTGCGACGTTGGGTGAAACGCCTTTGGCGCGCGTGTTCGCCTCTGCCCATTCGGCACTGGCCGTGCGTCAGGTGGTGCTCTCTCTCCCGCTTTGCCGACTTCTCGTGCGGGTGATGCAATTTCCGGTTGAAGTCCGCGAGGAACTTGCGGATGCCGTGACTCTGCAGATGGATAAACTCTCGCCCTTCCCTGGTGAAGAGTTAGCGGTGAGCCATGAGATCCTCAGTGAAACAGAGAGTAAACTGTGGGTTTTTGCGGCAGCGTTGCCTGCTGCGGTTTTTAACGAAATCGGTGAGGCGCTAGAAGTTGCGAAATTGCAGGTTACACGAACCGACACGTCTGGTTTGGGCTGGTTTCGTGTTCTCTGGGGACCGTGTCATCTAGACCGTCCGGGTCGACGTGTGTTGCTGATGAATCCAGATGGTGGATGGGACCTGATGGTTGTTGATCAGGGCGTGCCGGTATTGATGCGTGGGATGGGGGTCTTGTTAGATGATCTGAGTCTTTTTCGCGAGTTGACGCTTTCGTTGATGAATGCAGAGCTTGATGCAGGGCCTCAGGTGATCGAAGAAGTTTTGGTTGTTTCAAAGACCCCTCCTGACGCGGCCTTGCGTGAAGGGTTGTCGCGTGTTGCGTCTGCACCCGTGCGTCATCTCGTGCCTCCTAGTGAGGATGGCGGTGTTGAAGGTGTTGCGTTGCGCACGGGCGAGGGTGCGATGTTGGATCTTACGCCTCAAATCTGGCGCACCGCGGTGTACGAAGCAGGGATTCGCAAACGTGTGCTCACGGGGGTCAGTGTGGCGCTGGCGATTTGGGCGGTATTCATGGGCATTCTGTTCTCAGGGCCGATTGTTTACAATCAGCTGATTGAACGTGTGCGCAAGGCTTCACGTGCGCATTTTAGCGAATACAAGGCGGTTTCTGATACGCGTGAACGGGTTAACCTGATTCAATCCTACACAGACCGGAGCCGTTCGGCGCTTGAGTTGTTGCGGTTGGTTTCGGTTTATCTGCCATCGGGTGTTACGCTGGCAGGACTTACCTATAAGCGGGATGAGGGGATTCGTGTTTCAGGAGATGCAGAGTTGCCGACGCAGGTGTATGCGTTTAAAAACGCGATAACAGAAGATCCTCTGTTTGA
Organism: uncultured Lentisphaeraceae bacterium; assembly: GCA_964610015.1. Classification (GTDB taxonomy): domain Bacteria; phylum Verrucomicrobiota; class Kiritimatiellia; order RFP12; family UBA1067; genus CAZSUM01. The sequence continues at coordinate 512 of CAZSUM010000371.1, read as the reverse complement.
AACGGTGGGTTTAACGGGGCCCTCGGCCAGCAAAGGTCGACACAAATTTGACGTGGACGCCAAGTTTAAGGAGGGTTCGCAACCATGAGCGCGATATCCTCTCGAGAGAAAAATATCCTGCTGATCACCGTTGTGATTGTGCTTTATGCGTTAGCGGCGATTTTGTATAAGAAACAGGCTGCTAACTGGAAAATTGCGCAGCGGATCTACAAGACAGCGCGCCAGAAGGTGGCAGAAGAGCGTGCTCTGATTTCAGACAAAGACTCTTGGGATGCAAAGTATGCGCAGATGCGAGAACTGATGCCACCCTTTCCTTATGATAAAGATGTGGATACGCACTGGCTTAATCTGATGGATGATACCGCGCTTAAAAATGGATTTACGATTTTGCGGCGTCAGACCAACAAGGAGTTAGAGGTCGGTGATGTCTTTGAACTGCCGATTGAGTGTCGCGATTGGGAGGCTCCGCTGGAAGCGCTCGTCAAATTTCTCTACGCGCTACAACAGAAGGG
>CAZSUM010000370.1:0-2321 GCA_964610015.1 uncultured Lentisphaeraceae bacterium | reverse complement strand
GCAAAGTTCTTCAATGTATCGTTCGCCATTGCGCGTGTCTTGCGCAATCAGATCCGGCCGTATTCCCGACGCGACAAAGACCTTTCGTACCTTGGGCAGTTGGCGCAGTTTTTGTAGCAGATTGATTTGTGCGCTGTGATCAGGGCCGAGGTTCGGGCAACACGAAGGAAAGAGGCATTGTTTATCAGCACAGGCTCCCTGGCGTGTTTTTCGGCTACATTCGAAGCCATACATGTTCGCTGTAGGACCGCCCACATCGCGAATAATTCCGGTAAAACGCGGGTGCTGCGTCATACGAAGGGTTTCTTCGACAATCGCTTGTTGGGTGCGACTCACAACCAAGCGTCCCTGATGCATGGCAATGGCGCAGAAGTGGCAGGTCCCATAGCAACCGCGGTGTGTGGTGATTGAAAAGCGGATCGTATCGAGTGCGCGGATGGCTCCTTTTTTTGCAACGGACGGGTGGGGGTCTAAGCTGAAGGGGAGGGCATAAACCCCATCGAGTTCAGTTGGCGAAAGCGGTTGTGCTGGGGGATTATGCACGAGGCAACGGGTGTCGATCTGCTGGGTCAGCGGGTGTGCGTTTGGATATTCCTGATTTGAGGCAAAGAGGCGGAACATGTCGAGAAAGGCGTGTTGGCCTTCGGGTGTGCGTGCGGCGACAGTGGCGAAATCCGGTAGTGCCTGTGCGTGTGGGGGCAGGGCATCTGATGTGGCTGGCAGAGCATGGCAGAGACCGGGGAGTGTTCGCCATGCGCGGTTATCGCGTAGGGCTTGTGCCAGTGCGATGATGGTGCGTTCGCCCATGCCATAGATCAACGCATCGGCTTTGGCATCAAAGAGAATGGGACGACGTACGGAGTCTGACCAGAAATCATAGTGAGCGATGCGGCGCAGGCTGGCCTCGATTCCGCCAATGACAATCGGTTTACAGGGCTTGAAGGCGGCGCGGATCAGATTGCAATAGACAATGACAGCGCGGTCGGGGCGAGCTGTATTGTTGCCGCCCGGGGTGAAGTCATCTTGTTTACGACGCTTCCCTGTTGCGGTATAGTTGGCGACCATCGAATCGACACAACCACTGGAGACACCCCAGAAGAGGTGCGGCTCGCCCAGCGCGCGCATGGCTTCTGGTGAAGAGGTGTCGGGTTGGGAGAGAATCGCCGTACGAAATCCGGCATGCGTCAAGACGCGACCAATGACGGCAATTCCCGAGTAGGGGGAATCAACATAGGCATCGCCTGAGACAAGAATGACGTCTGGTGCATCCCAACCGAGTCTTTTGATCTCTTCAGGTGTGGCAGGTAGTATCGGTAGTATCATAAAAGGGCATCAGCCCAAAGGAGCAACTGCCAGTTTGAGATAGGTCTCGATCCGTTCGCCAGGCGCGATGGTTTTGAGCAACCCCTTTTTCTCAATGGCTGATTGGCCTTCAGGGTAGCAGTTGGCAGGTTCGAGTCCTAGCACATACTCGCCTTGACCCATCATCTTCCACTGAATCAGGTGGGGGAGTTCTGCGGTGCGGTAGGTTACCGAAAAAGCAAGACGCAACAACGGGTTAACCAATCGGACGGTGGCTAGGCCTTGGGCCTCAGGCGGTAGGTCGTGGTAATAAACCTGTTCGCGGAAATCTGGCGTGGGTGCAGCGAGGTATTGCCATGTGTCGAGACCCGCGGCGGCGTGATCGTTTTGAGGCGTTACCGTGTGTTCCGGCATTTCAAGAAAAGCATCGCTATCTATTAGTGGCCACCCGAGATTGAGGTGGTAGAGGAGCATCAGCGGGGAGGGGGTAAACCCCTGATTTTCGACGGTGTCACACACGGTGATGGAGGCGTCACTCAGGGTGCTGGTGATGGTGCGGGAGAGAAGTAAATTTTCACCAAACACGCGTGCGTGGCGCAGGTGGCCGGATGCGCGTAACGTATAGTTTGAATCAGGAGTCCAGTCTGCGAAGGTGTTGACCTCGCTGGCTGGCAGGTGGCTGAGGCGGCCGTGGAGACCATGCGGTTCGTTCTGGCAGGTGTTGGGGCTTCCGACATTCAAAAGTCCGCAGCCAGTCAACAACCCTCCGCCCCAACTGCGAAGCCATGAGAGACCTTGGGGATCATAAGCGTTTGGCGAGGCGGGCTCATTACAGGCAAGCCACGATAAGGGGATGCCTTTGTAACGGGCTTGTCCGATATCCATACCTCGGTCCGGATAAATTGAGTAGGAGAGCCCGTTTCCTGTATCAACTTCCAAAACACGCATGCCGCGTCCTGAACCGTCATCAATTGTCATGCGGCGAATAGAGGCCAGCTGAGCCATCCGCCCGACGCGTG
>CAZSUM010000369.1:0-2323 GCA_964610015.1 uncultured Lentisphaeraceae bacterium | reverse complement strand
GGTTCCAGACGCGCACCTTCCACCAACAACGGTCACGGCTCTTAAGGTCCTGTCCGGCATAAACAATGCCGACTGTTTCGTCGGAAACCCTTTTTCCACTGTCCCACAGGTCGCCCTTATCCTGAGCCAGCAAGGCTTCCGAACTTGCCACAAGAACACAGTAGGCGATTTGCTTCTGGCCCCGTTCATCCGACTGCAAACTCCATGAGAGCCGAGGCTGAAGCACATCAATCCCCATCGGGTTTTCAAGATACTCGCACCTCAAATTCTGAACGCCAAGTTCCGCACCTTTTGAAATCAGCGTACTCAAAAAGATGATGAACACCAAACGAGACATTGACATTTTACCCCCCCTTTTACACAACAGAAAACTGATTTTCGACAGAGAAAGCGTCCGCAGAATACAGGGTCATACTATATGCCATCGGAGAGATAAACTCATCAAAAAACACAAAAACAGGTAGATCGGTTCAGCAGGGACTTTTGACGCCTGGCGTTGACGGTGGGCGTCAAGAACCTTACAATGAGCTTTTTTCCAGTCGGCAAGATAAGATCGCCCGAGCAAACACAGGCGTGAGTGCACCGGCACGGAGAACAGAGGAGGGGCGGATGTTTACGGTAATGCTTGTGCTGTTGGGGATCGTGACGAGTCCGGCGTTTGCCGTAGAGACCCAATCGGCGAGACTTGATCTTGCGGGGCTATGGTCATTGCATCAGGTTGAAGAAAATAAACCTGCGATTCCAATACAGGTGCCGGGAGATGTCCATAGCGCGTTGCTAGCGGCTGGCCTTATCCCTGACCCGTATTTTGGATGTCAGGAGATCGATGTCCAATGGGTTGGCCAAAAGGACTGGCTTGTTGAACGGTCGTTTGACGTTTCCGCGAACCTGTTGGCAAAGAAGTCGGTGTGTCTGCGTCTCGAACAGGTCGATACGTTTTGCGAAATCCGCATCAACGGTGAGAAAGTTGGTGAAACAGGTAATCGTTTTAGGCGCTATGATTTTGAGGTGAAGCCCTTTCTGAGACCAGGGAAAAATACGATTACCGCACTGTTCAAGAGTGCGGAACGGATCTCTGAAGAACGCGCGGCTGCGCTTCCATACCCAATCCCGATAGTGGATAACGGATTGGTCAAGCATATCAACCTGCTACGAAAACCTGCCTGCCACGGCGGATGGGATTGGGGCATTGCCCTGATGATGACAGGGTTTGCGGGCAAAACCCAACTCATTGGAACCGATCTGGCGCGCATCGATTATGTCTTTTGCGATCAGACGCATCAGCCTGGACGGTGTGAGGTGACGGTCACCGCTGATGTTACATCGCCCGAAGGCGGCGACTCCGTGTTGTCAGTGAAGTTGGGTGAGTCTAAAACGTGTGTCCCAGTCACGTTGACGGTCGGCAGCAACCGTGTCAGCGCCAAAATTGCCGTTGAGCAGCCACGCTTATGGTGGCCCAACGGGGCGGGCGAACAGGCCCTCTACGATCTTGAGGTGGCGGTCGGAGAGGATACGCTCACGCGTCGGATCGGGTTGCGTACCATCGAAGTGATCAATAAACCTGACGCGACAGACACCTCGTCGCGGCCGGGTATGAGTATCACCTTCCGTGTGAACGGGGTCGACCTCTTCTGCAAGGGGGCGAATTGGATTCCCTGTGATGCCATGACCGCACGCCAGACGCCAGAGCGTTACCGTGACCTGCTTGGGTCTGCCAAAGACGCCAACATGAACATGATCCGTCTGTGGGGAGGAGGGCAGTTTGAGAATGACATTTTCTACTCTACCTGTGACGAGATGGGCCTGCTGGTCTGGCATGACTTCATGTTTTCGTGTGCGCTCTATCCTTCAAATCGCGAATTTCTTGCCGAAGTGCATGCTGAGCTTGCACACCAACTGCGACGTTTGCGCGATCATGCCAGCATCGCCTTGTGGTGCGGTGACAACGAGTGTATCGGGGCTCTGACGTGGTTCGAGCCGAGTCGCAAGAACCGTGATCTCTATCTAATCAGTTACGACCGGCTCAGCCGCATGCTGACAGAAACGGTGGAAAAATATGACCCTGGACGCATGTTTTGGCCCTCGTCGCCCTGCGCCGGTCCTGGAGATTTCAGCGATGCGTGGCATGACGATAACCGCGGAGATATGCACTATTGGACCGTGTGGCATGAGAATAAGAATTTTTCGGCCTTTTACAACGTCAAACCACGGTTCTGTTCCGAGTTCGGGTTCCAGTCCTTTTCGTCGCCGGATGTGGCGAAGACCTTTGTTGCGCCCAGCCAGATGAACCCCACCGCGCCTGACTTTGAACACCACCAGAAGA
>CAZSUM010000368.1:0-2345 GCA_964610015.1 uncultured Lentisphaeraceae bacterium | reverse complement strand
AACACATCATCGCGAACCACCTTCTCGCTTACGAGAATGGCGTCCTCGAAGTTAAACCCGCGCCAAGGCATGAAGGCCACCAGCAAATTCTTGCCAAGGGCCAATTCACCAGCCTGTGTGGCGGGTCCATCAGCCAGTGGATCACCGGCTTTAACAGTCTGCCCAACCTTGACAATCGGCTTTTGGTTGAAACACGTTCCGGCATTACACCGCCGGAATTTCTGCAGTGGATAGCGCTTGCCATCCTTGAGCGTCTCGCTCTTTTTGCCTTTTGTTACGGGAACCGAGCCATCAGGCGTCACAATGATTTCAGTTGACGACGCATACGCCACAACACCATCTGCTTGCGCCAAAACCGTTACGCAAGAGTCAGTCGCAGCACGTAGCTCCAAGCCCGTTGCCACATAGGGTCGTTCTGTGCGCAACAAGGGCACAGCCTGACGCATCATGTTCGATCCCATCAACGCACGGTTGGCGTCATCGTGCTCCAAAAAGGGAATCAACCCAGCGGCAATTGAAATCACCTGCATGGGCGAAACGTCCATGTACTGAACCTTGTCGTTATTCACCACCACAAAATCGGTCTTGTGGCGGCAGGTCACTTGCTGAGAAGCGAAACTACTATCTGGTTTGAGCTCTGAATTGGCCTGTGCAATCACAAACTGTTCTTCGCGATCAGCGGAAAGATACTGGACCTCATCAGTCACCTTGCCATTTTTCACCACGCGATAGGGGCTTTCGATAAAGCCGAACTCATTAATCTTCGCGTAGATACACAAGGATGAAATCAAACCAATGTTCGGACCTTCAGGTGTCTCAATTGGACAAATACGACCATAGTGTGACGGATGTACATCGCGCACTTCAAAACCAGCGCGCTCGCGACTCAAGCCGCCAGGGCCTAGAGCTGAAAGACGACGCTTATGCGCCAAACCGCTAAGCGGGTTAGTCTGGTCCATGAATTGACTGAGCTGACTACGCCCGAAAAAGTCCTGTACCACGGCCGAGAGCGACTTGCTGTTGACCAAACGCGCCGGAGCGAGAACCCCGCTGGCTGGATCAAACTGGGTCATACGCTCACGAATCAAGCGTTCAGTACGTGCTAATCCCACGCGACACTGATTCTCAAGAAGCTCACCCGCCGTACGAATACGGCGACTCCCCAAGTGATCGATATCATCAACCTCTGCTACGCCAATGTAGATGCGCAAGAGCAGGCGAATCGCCTCAATCACATCAATGCCACTCTCATGGAGTGTGCGCAACTCGCGAGGCACTTTATCTTCCAACCCCAGTTTTTGATTGATCTTGTGACGACCCACCTTACCGAGATCATACCGACGCAATTCGAAAAAGAGTCGTTTGATCAGCGTTTTAGCATTCGAAGCCGTTGCCGGATCGCCAGGACGCAAGCGTTTGTAGATGTCCTTAAGCGCATCCTCTTCGCTGTGGATGCCTGATTTGTCATCCTCACGCATAGTCTTGATCAGCACACCCTCATCAACTGAAACATCGACGACGTCAACAGCATCAAACCCAGCATCAGCAATCTGCTCAAGCAACGCAGGTGTGAGAGGATCATAACGCCGTGCCAGCACCGCCTGCGATTCGACATCAATGACATCATCCTTCATCACCAGCAGCGCAAGCGCTTCAGCTGTGTGCGCGCCCTTGACCGGACATTTTTTGAAGGTATAAAAGAGTTTGAGGATTTCTTCGTCCGTGCCGTATCCAAGTGCCCGCAGAAACGTGGTGGCATAAAACTTACGACGCCGGCGACGACGGTCCATGTAGACCCACATAATATCGCTAGAATCGAATTGGATCTCGATCCACGAGCCGCGATCCGGAATCAAACGAACCGAATAGAGTGTTTGACCATTGGGGTGCTGTGTCTTTTCAGAGCAAATACCGGGTGAACGGTGCAACTGAGAAACAATCACGCGTTCAGCGCCGTTGATGACAAACGCACCATCACCCGTCATCAAGGGAATTTCACCCATGTAGACATCTTCTTCACGTGTTTCATCGCCATCTTTTAGGAGGAATGTCGCGTGAAGAGGTGCGGCAAAGGTGTTACCTTCAGCCAGAGATGCCAGTGCATCCAACTTGGGTTCGCCCAAATCGTACTTAACGAACTCAAGAGTGTAACGTCCATCTAAACTGTCTATCGGGAAGACTTCTCGAAAAATGGCCTGCAGCCCTTTTTCCTCACGTTTGAGGGGAGCGACATTTTGCTGCAGAAAATCTTGATACGATTGCGTTTGAATCGCGATCAAATCAGGCGGCTGAATCACAGGCTTCAGCTTGCCAAAAACTTTACGGTCAACCATTGCCTACCTCTA
>CAZSUM010000367.1:0-2349 GCA_964610015.1 uncultured Lentisphaeraceae bacterium | reverse complement strand
CGCCTCCCGGCGCAGTTAGTCTGCCAGTGGCGCATTTACTTTGTCCTTTGACCACTTTTTTTCGCTTATTGGGTCGGGACGCGGCGGACAGGGACCTGCGGATGCCTCGGCACCTCTGCCAAGGCTACGGCATCCCGAAGGGGGAGACATCCCTACCAAAGACCCTATCTGACGTTTCTCCCAACCCATCCCGTTTAATTTTCTTCGCTCACTAACGCACTCATGAACTTCTGCACTTTTCGTGTATTTCGTGTATTTCGTGGTTCAAAATATTAATCGTTCGGATCGGCGGACATGGATCACGCGGGCTACTTGGCAAGCCTCGTTACCTGCGATATACTTGTAACAACTCTTGTTTTTTATCTTATGCTTGGCAGGATTGATATGCTTCAAGATCGAACAGCTTGGTTTCTCTGGTTACTCCTTAGCGGCATATTTATGCTGATATTAGTTTGGCCCATTTTTGAGGTCATACGCGGCGGGTTTGTGGTTGAGGGACATTGGACAGCTGATTATTTATTAGGTGTGTTTCGCAACCCAATCTATACAGAGGGTCTTGTTAATAGTTTTCGCATTGCGCTGGGATCCACGGCGTTGGCGGCGGGTATTGCGGTGCCGTTGGCGTGGCTGGCGCATACCTTTCAGTTTCCCGGACGGCGATATTGTTGTGTTTTATTGTTGGTGCCAATGGTGTTGCCTCCGTTTGTCGGTGCGATTGGGGTGATGCAAATTTTTAGTCCCTACGGCGCCTTAAATGTATTATTGCAGTGTGGACCGATTGACTGGTTGGGTCATGCGCGATTAACCGGGGTGATTATTTTGCAGGCCTTTGCGTTTTATCCCATTATTTATCTGAATACGACGGCAGCCCTGGCAAATATTGATCCCACGCTAGAGGAAGCAGCGCAAAATTTAGGTGCCAATCAATGGACGCGGTTATGGCGCATCACCTTACCCTTGGTGACCCCTGGACTTTTTGCAGGGTGTACGCTGGTATTTATCGCGTGTTTTACGGAGTTGGGTACGCCGCTGATTATGAATGTTTCACGGTGTGCGGCCGTACAGGTTTATGATGAATTAAAAGAAATTAGTTCAAGTCCTTTTCCGTATGCCTTAGTCACCGTGGTATTGATCACCAGTGTGTTGCTCTACAGTGCCACACGCTGGATTTTTGGCGGACGTTCGTATGCCATGCAAGCGAAAGCTTCCAGTATTTATCAACCGATTGTTTTGCATGGGTGGCGCGGATTTTTGGCGGCGCTCCCGTTTAGTTTGATTATTCTTGTGGCACTGCTCCCACATCTGGGTGTTGTGTTAACCAGTTTTTCCGCACCAGGGGCGTGGTATCGCACGGTTTTACCGCGCATTTTTACTGTTTCAAATTATAGTGAGGCCTTAGGGCATGAGATGACGTTAAATGCGATCCGCAACAGTTTGGTTTTTTCTGCCCTTGCGGTGGGAGTCACGCTGGTTTTAGGGGTCGCCGTTGCCTGGGTGGTGGTGCGTTCGCAAATACGAGCACGTCATCTATTAGACCTGATGGCCATGTTGCCTTTGGCGGTACCGGGGCTGGTCTTAGCGTTTGGATTTATTGCACTGAGTACAACACTCTCCCATCAGCCAACCGTAGCGCGGCTCCCCTGGCTGGTGGCACTATTGGATATCAGGGAAAATCCAACATTTTTCTTAGTTATTGCCTATGCGGTGCGGCGATTACCCTATCTGGTTCGTGCAGCCGTGGCGGGACTTCAGCAGACATCGCTTGTTTTTGAAGAGGCGGCGCAGAATCTGGGGGCCTCTGTTTGGGTGACCTTGCGACGGGTGACGTTGCCCTTGATTGCCGCTCATTTGATTGCTGGCGTGCTGTTGGTCTTTTCCTTCAGCATGTTAGAGGTTTCCGATAGTTTGATGCTTGCGCAAAAAATGGCCTACTATCCCATTACGAAGACGATCTTTGAACTCTTTCAGTTAGTGGGCATTGGTCGGTATCTAGCGGCTGCGTTGGGAGTCTGGGCCATGATCTTTCTCAGCGTCACGATCATTGGTAGCAGTTTGCTGCTCGGCAAGCGGCTGGGTACACTCTTTCGGGTGTAATGCGGGCAGAACTCGCAACCCACTATTCTCACCACGAAGTCACGAAGAGGTGATGGATTAAGAACATTTCCTTCGTGCGCTTCGTGTTCTTTGTGGTTAAACAACTTGGTTTTTATCGCTTTTGGGGGTTTGTAAGCCACACATGCGGGCAGAGCTCGCAACCCTCACCCCACCCCTCTCCCAAAGGGCGAGGGAGATAGAAAAAAGAGGAGCCGTGGATCAGATGATCCACGGCTCCTGAAATAAAAACCCGGC
>CAZSUM010000366.1:0-2363 GCA_964610015.1 uncultured Lentisphaeraceae bacterium | reverse complement strand
GTCACGGGCAGACTTGGAGACGGTCGTCATGGGGTTCGCTTTCCATCAGGACACCCTGATCCTTGTAGGTTTTTAGCATAAAATGAGTTGCTGTCGAGAGAACACCGTCCAATGAAGCTAGCTGTGAACTGACAAAGTTCGCAACTTTTTGCAAACTCTCGCCTTTAACAAACAACAACAGGTCGTAAGCACCCGACATCAGATACATTGACTCCACCTCAGCATATTGCCCGATCCGTCGCGCCAATCGGTCAAACCCGCCATCCCGTTCAGGACGGATACGTAACTCAATCACCGCACGTACATCATTGAGGTCGAGACGATCCTCATTCAAAACCGCTTGATAGGCACGAATGACACCGCTCTGCTCATAGGCACCAATACGCGCACGCACATCCGCTTCTGTGGTAGCCAACTGTTTCGCGAGGGTCGCATCAGACTCCCGTGCATTTTTCTTAAGCAATTCAAGCAATGCGTCCATGGTCATCCGCCTTTCAAAAACAATTTTTGGTAAGTATATCGCAGTCGCCGTGCCAGGCCAAGAGCTAAAGAGGCTCCACCTGATCCCGTTCCATAACAATCGAAACCGACTGACCGATCATCTCAATATTCAACACTACCTTAACCGTACCCGAGAGGCGTGCCACGCGACCCTCGACCCCCATGAAGGGACCACTTAGAATGCGGACCATACGACCGGCATTCAAAGCTGGCCCCTGCTTAAGTGCCGGATTGGCGCGAAGCGCACGGCGCACCATGATGATGTCACGTAACAAAGCACGCGGTTGCGCAGGCGTCAGAATCCGGACCAGCAAATTAGTCTGTAAAAGTGACAACCGCTGCGAATCTGTAAAACTGGCAAACACATAACCGGGAAAAACCGGTAGGTGAAACACCACTTTACGACGTTGAACAACCCGCTTCGTTTCTCGCAACGGCAAGTAACAGGGAATGTCATACAGTTTACAGTATTTTGCTATTTTCTTTTCGGCACGTGGTTTGACAAACAGCACTTTCCAATTCTTCATAGGCTCATCAGTCTGCAGCCGTTGGTACAGCAGGTTCATCTTCATCAGCATCTGCACTGCTAACGGAAACGAGCGTCGTGCCTTCATCCAAGCGCACCAACCTCACCCCCTGTGCTGCACGTCCACAAGCACGGATCTCGTTCACAGGCGAACGAATCATCATGCCCGCTGACGTGATCATTATAATAGACTGCTCCTCTTTGACCGCAAGTGCGGCAACCACCAGTCCATTCCGACCCGACTCATCTTTGATCGCAATCATTCCCTTACCACCACGGTGATGCGGCGTAAAACCAGCAAACTCAGTACGCTTCCCGTACCCATGCTCAGTCGCAATCAACAACGTCGCTTGGTCGTCCACCACATCGAAACTGCGAACGGCATCGTTGGGAGCCAAACGAATGCCACGTACGCCGGTCGCCGTGCGTCCCATACGACGAACCTGATTTTCATTGAAGCGCATGGCTTGACCCTGCGCTGTAATCAGCAAAACATCATCCCCAGAACGCGTCACCCGCACCTGAATTAACCGATCATCCGGCCCGATATTAAGCGCACGAATTCCGTTGCAGTTGATGTGACGGTAGTCCACAAGAGCCGTTTTCTTAACCGTACCTCGTTCCGTAGCAAACATCACATCGACATCCTCCGCAAACGCGCGGATGGGCAATAATGCAGCGACCTGTTCGCCATCCTGCAATTGCAACAGATTAACGATGGGCCTACCGAAAGAGGTCCGTGGCGCTTCTGGAATTTCAAAGGCGCGTTCTGCAAAGACTCTCCCAAAATTTGTAAAGAAGAGCAAAGTATCATGCGTTTCCGCCACAAAGACCGTTGTAATCAAATCCTCATCTTTGAGCGCTGCACCGGTGATACCACGCCCCCCCCTCTTCTGTTCGCGATAAACAGTCAGCGGCACCCGTTTGATGTAACCACGCAAACTGAGCGTAATCACACAGGGTTCATCTGCGATCAGATCTTCAATATTAACCTCACCGGCCATGGGCACGATCTCGGATCGGCGTTTATCTGTCCGCTTGGGAGAGGTCACAAACTTAGCCTTGATATCAGCTAAATCCTGCTTGATGAGTTCATAAATTTTACCGGGATCCTGCAATAATCCCTGCAAATAGGCAATCCGTTCGCACAAATCCTTAAATTCTGCCTCAACCTTTTCGCGCTCCAAGCCGGTGAGCTGATACAAGCGCATTTCAAGAATCGCATCAACCTGCTTGTCGGAGAAACCAAAACGTTCAATTAGACGCGTCTTCGCCTCTTCTCGATTTTTTGAGGCTCGGATAATAGAGACCACATCATCGAGATGGTCCAGAGCTA
>CAZSUM010000365.1:0-2377 GCA_964610015.1 uncultured Lentisphaeraceae bacterium | reverse complement strand
GTTACAAACTTACGATCTGACTGATTCATAATGTTTCTCGAAAATAATATGATCAAAGCATTGCATTTTATGGTCTTCTGATAGTAAAATAAAGCTGATTTTCATTTTAAATGTTCAAGAAAGGATTGGGGAGCATGTTGCAATTTAATCGTCGTAATTTTATGAAGGGCGCTTCTCTAACAGCTGCTACTTTGGCTGTTGGTGGATGTGGAACGACTGGAGGAAGTTATCCTGCAGTTTCGCGTACGACTGTTCCGCGTTTTCGCAAACCAGGTGAAAAGCTCAACATCGGTGTTGTCGGCGTTGGCGGTAAGGGATGGAGTGACTGGACGCCCATGTTCGCAAATGGCGAGAATATCGTCGCGCTGTGTGATGTGGACCGCAAGCAGATTGACCGGGGTTTAGCCGAGCTGGAGAAAAAGGGTGTTAAGGCGTCGCAGGTTAAATGCTACAGCGATTTCCGTAAGATGTTTGACGAGTGCAAGAATATGGATGCCGTGACGGTTTCAACGCCGGACCATATGCATGCGCCAGCAGCTATTCGAGCGATGAAGCAGGGGTGCAATGTCTATGTGCAGAAGCCTCTGGTGCGCACGATTTGGGAAGCTCGTTACTTTGAAAAGGTCGCCAAGACTTGTGGCGTCGTGACGCAGATGGGTAATCAGGGTAGCGCTGGCAATGGGTTGCGTCGTAGCGCTGAACTTCTGCAAGCCGGCATTTTGGGCAAGGTTACGGAGGTGCATGTCTGGACAAATCGTCCGGTTTGGCCGCAGGGCATTGGTCGTCCGGATGGGTCTGACCCGATTCCGGCCGAGCTCGATTGGGACAGCTTTATCGGCACGGCGCCAGAACGTCCTTTCAAGGCAGGGGTTTATCACACCTTTAAGTGGCGTGGATTCTTTGATTTTGGCACCGGCGCATTTGGTGACATGGCGTGTCATACAATGAATCTACCGTTCCGTGGCTTACGCTTGGGTGCGGTTGAAGCTGCTGAGTGCCTGCAGATTGATGGCAAAAACAACGAGACCTATCCCAACAAGAGTGTGGTCAAGATGACCTATGCCGCGCGTCATGGAATGCCTGCAGTGAATCTTTTCTGGTATGACGGTAAGCTCAAACCATCTGCCGATATTATGCCACAGGTTGTTGCAACGTTGGGTCAGGTACCGAATACCGGTTGCTTGATCATCGGTGACAAAGGCATGCTCGTCAGCACCAATGATTATGGTCAAGAGTCGTATGTTGCGCTCAAGGACGAAGCGAAGATGAAGTCCCTGTCCAAGCATGAGGCGTTTACGGAAGAGATCATTCCGGCTAAGTATCGCCCCAACAAGAACGGTCATTACCTTGAGTTCGTCAATGCCTGTAAGGGTGATGATATCTGCTTCTCGGATGTGGATCACTCTGTGCCGATGTTGGAAGGTATGCTGGTTGGGTGTATTGCCCAGCGAGTTCCTGGCAAGGTGATGTGGGATAGTCGCAAACAGACGTTTGGTAATAACGTTGCTGCGAATGCCTTGGTGAAGCCCTATATTCGTAAAGGCTGGGAGTTCTAGTCGCTTCTGCCAATCGTTCATCAGGAGTCGGGAGTTAAGGACTCGATGCGGCAGCGGCGGAATAGCCCGCCGTTTGTCGCTAGCCGATTCCTTAATTGCTGACTCCTTTATTTTTTAAACAGATTAGTTTTGACGTATCACGCCGCATCTTTTGAGCCATGAATATTTGGAAAGACACCTATCCTCTGATTGTCTCCTGTGCACGGGGACTTGTCCCGCAGGTCATTCAAGAACTGACCACTCTCGGGTATGAGGTGGTCGACAGCACGGAGCAGACAGCCGTGGTGCGCGGTACCATGCGCGATATGATGCGGCTGAATCTGCACTTGCGTACCGCACATCGGGTTTTGGTGCCTTTGCTTAGAACAGAGTGTCATTATCTGGAAGATTTTTATGACGATGTGATCTCCATTGACTGGGAAAATCTATTGGATCCTGATGGCTATTTCACGATCAGCAGTGTGACGCGCACATTGGCTATTCGGGATACACGTATTGTGGCACTCAAGGCCAAGGATGCCATTGCGGATCGTATGCGACAACGGTGTGGCGGGCGCCCAGATTCGGGAAGTGAGACTTTTGGTGCCGCTGTTTTCATCTATTGGATTGAAAGCGAGATGATTGTCTATATCGATACCACGGGCGAACCGCTTTCAAAGCGAGGGTATCGTAAACTTCCCGGTCCTGCTCCGATGCAGGAAACACTGGCTGCTGGATGTGTCTTGGCTTCAGGGTGGGAGGGAAAAACGCCTTTTGTTGCGCCCATGTGTGGGAGTGGCACGCCAGCCATAGAAGCAGCGTTGATTGCGATCAATCGTGCG
>CAZSUM010000364.1:0-2379 GCA_964610015.1 uncultured Lentisphaeraceae bacterium | reverse complement strand
CTTTCCGACCGTAAAACGTCCCCATCATACGTTTTTCGGCGCCCGCCGTCAACGCTGGGCCTCGAAAACGCCCGAACCGACTTGACAGAAGCGCCATTATCCGACTTTGCCGTATCCCGCGCCTCCTCGAAAATGCAGCTTATACGTCCTATCCTTGCTGAGGGCACGAATGTTTATCAGGCAAAAACAAAAGGTCAGGCCAAGACGAGTCGCAAGGGGACTAAATCATGATCGTTCTCGATACGCAGGCGTGGCTGTGGTGGTTGCATGATCCGTCACGACTTTCTGTTCGTGCCCGGAAGGCAATTGTTCAAGCGGAAAAAGACGATGGGATGGTGGTCTCTGCTATTTCGGTGTGGGAGGTTGCAACGAAAAGCGCACTCGGTAAACTGATTTTGCCGTTGCAGATTGAAGCCTGGTTTGCCCTGGCTCGGACTTATCCAGGTATTGTCATTGAGCCGGTTTCGGCGGAAGATGCGCTTGCCAGCGCGGGGTTGCCTGGGGAATTCCACAAAGACCCAGCGGATCGCCTCATCGTTGCGCTAGCGAGACGGCTACAGGTTAGCCTTGTCACGGCAGATGGCTTGATTCGCGCTTACCCCCACGTCGTCACGACCTGGTGAGTAGCGGACGATGCCATCCGCATCGATAGCTACGGTTACTTTTCGGATTCACCACGAAGGCATGGCGGAGTCTTCGATCTTGCAAATCTCGTACTCCTGTATAAAAACACCGACGGCGGAACACCCATCATTCAACAACCTTTCTCGACGCGTTCCAATCTTATGGTGCGTAAAACGGCGCGTAAAACAAAATAATCGCTTGCTCGACATGTCACAATGTGATAGATTTATCCGCTCGATAAGCAAGGCAGATAACGCGCCTCGCTGATAGGAATCAAAAGAGAAAAGGAATTTATATGATCAATACATACAAAGCAACTGCGAGAAGATTGAAGAATGGTCTACAGGTTGAGACTGAATCCCGCGGATTTAAGTTTATCATGGACGAGCCCAAAAATTTGGGTGGCACGGATATTGCCATGGCTCCAGTTGAGGCACTTTTATGTGCACTCGGCGCTTGTCAGGCAATCGTTGCCACCGCTTTTGCAAAATCGCAAAAGTTTACTTTTGAAGAAGTTTATATCAACCTAGAAGGCGATCTCGATCCCGACGGGTTCCTAGGGATTTCTGATGCAAGAAATGGTTTCCAAGAGATCCGTTATAAAATTCATTTCAAGACGAACGAAAGCCAAGAAAAGACAGAAGCTTTTGCAAAATTCGTCGAAAGCAGATGCCCTGTTGGCGATTGCCTCGCCAATGGAGTGAAGTTAGTTAACTCCGGCGTCGTCAGAGACTAGAGCTAGAAGGTCGCGAGCCAAAGGAATGCGACATAGCTTGCGGACGCCGAATCGCACAAAACTTGACCGGCACCCTAAAAACGGAAAAAACGGGGGTTTTTTTGATTGTGACCAAAGAAAGGTTGTGATAAATTTTGTTTAATTTAAAACGTAGTAGCAGGTGAAAGAGTTTGCCAGCTCGTTGTAAAATTTTCGAAGGAGTGCAGATATGCAGGACAGTTCTTATAACCCGTTTACGGTCGCGCAATCACAATTTGATCAAGTGGCCACGATGCTTGACTTAGACAAAGGCGTTTGCGAATTTCTGCGCCAACCCATGCGGCAGTTCATCTTTACGATTCCTGTGCGAATGGACGATGGTTCTGTTCAGGTGTTTAAAGGATTCCGTGTTCAGCATAATGATGCACGGGGGCCCGCGAAGGGTGGCATTCGTTTCCACCCGATGGAGACGCTGGATACCGTTTGCGCGCTTTCGATGTGGATGACGTGGAAATGTGCGGTAGTTGACATCCCGTTGGGCGGTGCTAAGGGCGGCGTGGTCTGTGATCCGCACCATTTGAGCCAGCACGAACAAGAGCAGATTTGCCGCGGCTGGGTCCGCCAGATTTCTAAAAATGTTGGCCCCGTAACGGACGTTCCGGCACCCGACGTGATGACGAACGCGCAACACATGCTATGGATGCTCGATGAGTTCGAAACGATTCATGGCGGTCGCTACCCCGGGTTTATCACCGGCAAGCCGGTCGGCATGGGTGGTTCGCTGGGTCGCACCGAGGCCACGGGCTTCGGTGTCGTTTATGTTCTCCGTGAAGCACTCAAGAAGCTCGGTCTGGCATTGGAAAAGACCACAGCCAGCGTACAGGGATTTGGCAACGTGGCGCAGCATGCTGTGCAACTTTACACAGAACTCGGTGGAACGGTTGCCGCAATTTCTTGCTGGGATCAGACAGACAAAAAATCCTATACTTTCCGCAAAAAGGGTGGAATCTCCTTAGCAGAATTGCGTGGAATTACCGACA
>CAZSUM010000363.1:0-2412 GCA_964610015.1 uncultured Lentisphaeraceae bacterium | reverse complement strand
GATCAAGGATGCTGAGACGCGTCCGGGAATAGACTATTTTGATCTACGTTCGGAGATACTTTGTGAAACACCGTGTTGTTTGGCGCGTGTTGTTCGTGGGGTGGCCCGCGAACGGGTGATGACGGTAGCGGCTATCTCTACAATTAAGAAACCTGATCTAACCTACACATGGCGTGTGCTGCAGGGCGACCCGGATAAGGTGACCATCAAACCCCTTCAGCAGGATGGCTCGCAGGTGGAGATTCGCGTGGCGTATCATGGTTCATTTACGGTGCAAAACCCAGATGGCTTGGTTGATCCCATCAAGCGCCACCGAGTAGATATTGGTTGTTTTGTGAAAGGCACACCGCTGGATTCGGCGCCAGCCATGATCTCGTTGTACTATTTGCCAAACGAAACGCGTGTTTATCGTGATGATGGGCAGATTCTGTCAGTCGACTATGCCAATGCTGCACACGCCTACGCGGATCCGATTTTAACGTTGGATAAGGGGTGGAAAGATCTCTATGCGTATGATGCAAAAGGCGGTCTTACGGGCTGGTACCGGACACGCGAGGGGGGGCAACCTGAGCGATTTACCTGGCAAGGCCACAAGGTGTTGAAGACCGATGCGCAAAATCGGCCTATCCTCGGGTGTGAGGTGGAGTATCTTCCGCGTCAGGTTGGCGGGGGGCAAAATCCTGCCACGCTGACCTGTGTTGATACACAAAAACGCTTTAAATACACCTATGCTGATGATGCCGATTTGATCGGAACGCCCTCGGCTGATCAATAGGTCAGAGCGATGGCATTAAAAAATGTCGATTGAGGGGCTGGGTTTCGGAACCGCAACGTAAAACAAACAGAAAGGCTTCGTTGATGACAAGAAGCGTTGTACTGTTTTTAGGGGTCGCCGTTGTTGGCGGTGTGATTGCGCTTGTTTTGGGGGCTCAAAAGGAGAGGGCGAGCGAGCCCGTGAGAGTCGTTTCAACGTCATCGGTTGGGTCTACCGAGCACACATCGTCGTGCTTGGCGCATACAAATGCTTGTGCGGTTAGTCAACGGATGCCCTTCAAAAAATGGCCTGACGTGAGCGGTGTGGTGATTGACGGTAAGCTGGATACCTCGACCCCAAACTTGGAGGCGGTTGTTCGCTGTCTGAAGGAACAGCAGGAGGCGGCCAAGGCGGGTGACATGACGCGTTATCACGAACGCGAGCGACAGGGGATGACCAACTTGCTAAACATCGTGGCATCGTCACGGCCGATCCCGCATGCGGCGGTGTCGTTGTTTAGTCACAAGTCTGCGCCGCATCGGGGTGGTCCCTGGAGTGTGACAGCGGATGCTGAAGGTAAGTTCGAGTTCTTTGACGTACCTCGGGGACTTTATCGGGTCGTTGCGACGGACACGCGTAACGGGACGAACAACGGTCTGTCGGCCGAAATGATGGTGGAACATTATCGTACGCGCGAACAGGTAAGGATCGTGATTCATCCCGAGACTGTGACAGTGAAAGGTCGGGTGACGGATTCGTCCGGCCAGCCTGTGACAAACGTGACGGTGTTAGCCAGACGGGGTCATGAAAGATATGTGCCTACGGAAGGCGACTTTACACGAGCGTATCACGAGACAACGGCGTTGACAGACAGCGAGGGGCGATACGCATTGAGAGGCTTGATCCCTGCGGGATTGTGGGAAGCGGGTGGTTTGGAAAGCGGGGGCTACGGTGGAGCGGATGCGTGGTACACGGTGAGGGTTGCCGCGCCGGGTTACGCTGCTGCTAAAGCGCATGTGCCGATCGTTTCAGAGGAGATGCGTCAGACGGCACGAACATTCAGCGGGCTACTGAAGGGGTTGGCTAGTGCGCATGCAAAAGCTGGAAGGCGAAAAGCAGACCCCGTCTCGCAGCCAGCTTGTCATGGCCACACACTTACGGGGGTCGACTTCGCTCTTTACAAACCTGTTTGCGTTGAAGGTTCCTTTGTCAATAAAGGAGGTCTTCCGCAGCAGGGGTACACCATCGTGTTGTCTCTGACCAACAGGGCGGATGCTTGTTCGTATCAGGCCTTCACGGAAAATTCATATCGGACTCAGTGTGATGCAAAAGGTCGATTCCATTTTGACGGCTTGGCACCGGGGGTGTATCAGGTACAGGCCTATGAGGATAACCGACTTGTCAGTAGCAAACCTTTGTTGGTGGTGAACGTGCGCGAAGGCGAACCGATTTCCGACTTGTGCCTGGTGAATGATGCGTTGCCCTATGGAAAGATTGTGGGTGTGGTGTCCGATGCCGTGAGTGGGACGCCGATCAAGGGGGTGACGAGCTACTCAGTTCACAAGCAGACAGGAGCAACGGACTGTCCACGGTGGTGCTGTTTGTGTGGCAAGAGAGGTTATCATACTGCTGAGTGTAAGCGTTGGATGGCGCGCGTG
>CAZSUM010000362.1:0-2430 GCA_964610015.1 uncultured Lentisphaeraceae bacterium | reverse complement strand
AAGAAAACAATACCAGGGTCAATATCACCACACCTCGTCCACATGATCAAGCCTGGCAGAGGTGTCATGCCCATGGTTGTATCTAACACCTTGCCCCCTTTGATGGCCGCGATGGAAGACCCATTCCCCAGATGACAGGTAATTAAGTTGATCTCTTCACACGGTTTCTTAAGAAAGTCGGCCGTGGCCTGCATAACAAATTTATGCGACGTCCCATGAAATCCATACTTACGAATACGGTACTCATCGTAAAATTTTTGTGGCAACGCATACATGTAGGCATGTTTCGGCATGCTCTGATGAAAAGCTGTATCAAAAACACCAATATTCGGTACATTCGGAAAAACCGTTTCACACGCCACAACACCATCCAGGTTGGCCGGATTATGCAGAGGTGCCAAATCGGTGCAATGCTTGATGCTGGCCTTTACATCCTCCGTGATAATTACCGACTCTGAGAATTCTTCTGCGCCATGCACCACACGGTGGCCAATAGCATTGACCTCTCTTAGGCTCTTCACCACGCCTAACGTTGGGTCGGACAACATCTTGCATGCCATTGCCAAGGCTTTACCATGATTCTCAGCGGCAATACCCTGCGACATCTTCTCTTCGCCATCACGCTGGTAAATAATATTCGCATGTGGCGTACCAATACGCTCAACAAGCCCCTTAGCCAACATACGCTCAGTGGCCATACTGAATAATGTGAATTTAAGAGATGAACTGCCAGAGTTGATCACGAGTATCTTATCGAATTTTTTGAAAGGCATAGTCTGCCTACGCTCCTTTGAGTTTAAAAATGAAGTTAAGTTTCACAACCTTCGTTCCACAAAAAACGGTTTTTTATTTTGCGCTTCTTTGATGTGTGTTTCAAGACCAATCCTAAAATAGGCTCTTTTTCAAGCGCCTGGTAGCTCAGTAAGGACACCTTTGCCCTCTCTTTTACACGCCTCAGCGTTGGGCGATGTCGAACCATTTCCGTTGAAATTAAGAAATTAGGAATGCTTTCAACAAAAATACTAAGTCCTAAACTGTTTTGAACTTGCGATGCCCAAAGTACTCTGGCATGATTATTAGGTTTTTTTAAAGAGGTTTTAAATGAAATTACGGATATGCTATCTGTTTGGGTTTGTCATTACGGCAACCTGCGTAACAGCTGACCTAGTGAATTCGGACGAGGTTGTACAACGCTATACACCGCTCAACACACTCAATGGCGACTCCATTAACATCGGTGAGATTCCCATGTATGGATTCACAAACGGCATCTTCCACCTTGAGAATCCGGGCGATACGACTGTTCGCGTGCAACGGGTCGTCTCGACCTGCGGTTGTATGCATGGTGAAATCAGTACCAATGAAATCCCTCCCAAAAGTACAGTAACCGTGACCCTTGTACTTGATGCGAGTAAAGTCCATGGCCCCTTTAAACGGGGGGTTTGGTTACACTTTTCTGATGCCACACACCGCCCGGTGAGTTTATCAATCTCAGGCATTGCGAGTCCGCTCTTCGCTGGCTTTCCGCTCACACAGGTTGACCTTGTCAGTCAGGGAACAAAGGTCACATTAACCAATCAGTTTGAGTTGAAAAGCCTGAAACCGAATATCTCTTTGGGTGAGCCGACGGCTGATTGTCCAAAAGAACTCGCCTTTTCATACACCCTCGTCACTAACCAGACAGGGGAGAACACCGCCTACACGTTGACGACACGCGTCACACCGATTGATGACCAACAGCGGATACGTCAAACCGTCCGCCTGAGCTTGCCTATTATCGGAACGCCACAACCAGCCACGCCCCTCCTCATGCGCCTGCACGTTGGGGAAAACGGCTCGTTTTTTGCAGTGCCCAACAAGATTGGACTGAATCCAGAACATGATGCAGGCACACAAACCTTCCGCTTGCTCCTGCGGAGCCGAAAAATTTCACTCGACCATGTAGACCAACTTACGTGGGATCCTTTGCCAGAAGGCGTAACGCTTAATAAAAAACTAATTGGCCGACGGAAGCATAGTATTTCCGTGATGATCACGATTACGCCTGAAGCAGCCGCAAAAATACTCGCGAACGACGACGACCCCCAAGAAATTCAATTTCACTATCCGGACCAACCCCCCGTATCCGTTAGTTTCTGTGAAATAGACACTAGCAACGTACAGCAGCATCCTTTGGTTCAAAGGTCGCTGACACAACGTCTGAATTCAGCCTCTGACGAGGAGTAGCCGTTCGCTACAAGAGAGCGTAGCACACATTCCCCGATATTCGTTTGTCGAACGTGTTTACACTCGGCACATCCAGAAGCAACACCCATTTAACTACAAAAAAGCGTGATCCGTAAAAGACCACGCTTTTTTATCTGCTCATTGATCGTTCGCAAAGACGTTTAGCGTACCAGCCCCGGTAGCTTGCTTTTCGTTTTAGTCGAA
>CAZSUM010000361.1:0-2433 GCA_964610015.1 uncultured Lentisphaeraceae bacterium | reverse complement strand
ACGGTTCGGGAATTCTTTTCACCACCAACAAGACCGAGATAAGTCCCGTCTATGATGCTACGCTTTTCGGAGGACGCGGCGGTCTGCGTTTTACTCGCAATTCAACCATCTGTCGCCTCGCCGCCAACCGCGAAACCCTTGTGCAGAGTGTCTTTGCCGTCATATCCCCTGCCAGCGGCAACGACAATGGTGGCTTATGGGGCCAATCGGAGAATGACTACGGTATTCGTACCTATTCGTCCTATATTGAGTACGCGGGCAATGGCAACGACTTTGCATCAACCGGGTGGGTCTATATGAACGGCATTTTTGACAAAGCCTTTACAGTCGGCCAGCCCATCGTCATGACAGCGATCGCTGGCAGTGTCCGGAACTGGGTTACAGCCATCGGCGATTACTGGGGACATACATCGCTTCGTCGTGTCTATAAAGGGGATATCGCAGAGATTCTGGTTTACGATCGGCGGCTCGATGACCAAGAACGCGGAGCAGTGGAGGCCTACTTGATGGCAAAATGGCTTGGAACTGTTTCTGCCCCACAATTCAGTTCGACCCTGCTTCCTGAAAACACAGCGATGAGCATCCAGAGCGGGGCCTCTGTAGAACTCGGCGGCACGGATGCCCAGCTCTCATCTCTCAGCGGCATGGGCAGTATTGGCAACAAAGGTTCAACCTTGTCCACATTGAAGGTGGGCGGATTGGATGCCAGTAGCATTTTTACAGGATCCATCACAGGGAACGTGACGGTGACAAAAATTGGTAATGGTCAAACCGAGTTCGCAGGGGTGAATACCTACACGGGCTCTACTGCGGTCGAAGCGGGAACCCTCCGATTCATCACAGGAAACTATTCCGTTACCGGCCTCGTCTACCGTTTGGATGCTTCCTTGACCAACACGGTCGCCACCCTCATCGACGGTTCAAATGTCATTAGTTGGGCCGATGCGGAAGGATCAGAGCTCTTTTTTAATCAGACAGAATCCACGAACTGTCCCGTCTATGATGCCACGCTTTTTGGTGGTCGCGGAGGGATTCGTTTCGGAATTGGCGGGCGCAAACGGATGGTTGCGTCATCTGCGACAAAGGCACAGACAGTCTTCGCGGTGAACATGCTTCGTGATACAAGTAACGGAGATAATTGCGGTTTTTGGGGCGAGAACGGGGCAGATCATAACGGTATCCGTATTGGCAGTGGCAATGGCTGGAGATTCCCCGGAGACGGCAATGATTTTCATCAGATCGATGCTGGCGGCCGCTTTTATATCAACGGGGTCATATCCAACAATCTGGCCGTCGTTGGTGCGCCTCATCTGCTCACTTCAGTTAGCGGAACACAGAAGGACTTCCAAGCTGCGATTGGAGACTACTGGTTCTCACCCTCATTTGGGGGACGTTACTACCGAGGAGAGGTGGCGGAAATTCTGGTGTATGACCGCCAGCTGACCGACGCAGAACGAAAGTCGGTGGAAGTTGCCTTAATGGCTAAATGGTTCCCGCCTAGCATCGGACCCGTCATGCCGGAGAATGCAGCGGTATCCGTTGCGGCTGGTGCAACACTGGACTTAACGGGCGGCACGGTCACCCTCGGTTCCTTGTCGGGCGGCGGCTCTGTCTCCAATGGCACGTTGACCGTCACTGGCGCGGTTACTCCCGAAGGCACCCTGACATTTTCAGCGACACCCGCTTTGAGCGGAACGCTGACGCTCGATATTCTGGCGAACGGGTCCTGTGACAGATTGGCCATTAACGGATCGATTGATGTCTCGGGGCTGGATCTGGTTCTCAATCTCCCCGAGACTTCGCCGTCTGTCGGTTCCTATATTTTGGTTTCCGCTACCGAAGCCGTGACAGGCACCTTTGTAAGCGCAACGATTGCAGACCCTTGGAAGCTTGTCTACAACCCTTCGTCTATCCAGCTCTTCTATGCCTCTGGAACCCTGATGATGGTCAAGTAAACAGAGCTGAAAAATCTATAACTGAAAAGAGGGCGGAAACAGTCTTTCCGCCCTGTTTTATTAGTGGGGGTGGGATCGTTGATGCGAAAGCGACTTTTTGAGGCTAACGCCCTGTTTTATCTGTGACATCAATGTCCGCTATTGTTTTACGACAAGAACTTCAGGGACATTGGCAGTTGCAAACAGGTCCACTGGTACTTGTTGAACGGGATTGTTTGTTGACGGCTAGTGCGGCGCGTAAGGATCGTAGCTGCGAGAACGCTTATGCCATGTCAAACCGAACAGCCTATTTCTTCAGCTCGTCGTCGAAGCACACCGCGACTTTGCCGCAGGCACCTTTGGCCATCAGTGCGTAGGCTTCGGGCGCTTTCTCCAGAGGGAAGCGGTTTGTGATGAGCGTATCGGGATGGATGCCCCAGCGCACCAACCGTTCCACCAGTTCCTCCATGCGCCAGATATTGGTGACCCACGACCCGTA
>CAZSUM010000360.1:0-2437 GCA_964610015.1 uncultured Lentisphaeraceae bacterium | reverse complement strand
ATGGACTTTCCACGGTGGAACTGTTCAAGTCGCCGAAATGGATTGGGTTGATTGCCAACTGGAAGACCCACAACAGTTCCTTGCATTTTATGGGCTTGTTACAAGACGAAGGCGTGCATGCGCATCAAGAACATCTGTTCAAGTTGATGCGCCGTGCACGGACAGAGTTTCCTGAGGGCCGGATAGTCCTCCATCCGTTTTTAGATGGTCGCGACACGCCACCTCGCAGCACGTTAGAGTATTTGGCGCGTTTAGAGCGGGAGATGACGGAAGTCGGCAACTGTGTGATTGGCACGGTTCAGGGACGTTACTATGCCATGGATCGCTCTAAAAATTATGATTTAACAGATTTAGCTTATGCTTGTCTGACGTCCGCACAGGGGCGTGCGGTGACATCGGCTGTAGCAGCGGTAGAAGCCTCCTATGCCCAAGATCAGACACCGGATCATACGCCCATGACGGATGAGTATATTCCGCCATGTGTGATTGGGACCTATGCGGGCATACAGGATGGCGATTCAGTGATGCATATTAACTATCGTCAGGATCGCGCGATTCAATTAACCCAAGCCTTTGTCTGTGAGGACTATCCCGGCACGCGTCAAACTAGGTCGCAAATAACCTATCTGGGCTTCACACGTTACTGGGATGAGTTTACAGAATATTTACTCGGCGCCATGGGGGGCGATGGCGCCATGGATCATCTATTGGGTGAAGTGATTGCTGATGCCGGATTGCGTCAGCTTCGTATTGCTGAAACTCAGAAATTCCGTCATGTCACGAGTTTCTTCAATGGCAAGTCGACTCAGCCTTACGCGGGAGAGGATCAAGTGGATGTGCCAAGTCGTTTTGACCCTGCTTTGTTTGCGAGTCATCCCGAGATGGAAGCGTTCAATGTGACAGAGGAACTGCTAAAACGGCTTGAGAATAACCCGTATGCCTTTGTGGCTGTGAACTACGCTAACTGCGATATGGTTGGTCATACAGGTGATGCCAAAGCGGCGCGTCAGGCGGTTGAAGTTGTGGATACTTGTATTGGAAAACTCTTACCACGGCTTTTAGAGTTGGATGCGCATGTGTTGATAACGGCCGATCATGGTAATGCGGAGCAGATGAAAGATTACGAGACCGGCATGGTTAAAACAAGTCATACGCTTAATGAGGTTGAGTGCTTCTATGTCGCAAAGGATGCGGTGGGCGTGAAAATGGCTCCGTCAGGTAAATTGAGCGATTTGGCACCAACTGTGTTGGCTTTGCTAGGGTTGTCTGTGCCGAAAGAAATGACGGCAAATAATTTGATTGTTGGACGTCCGGATTGGGCGTAGTCGTGTGGGGTCTGAAAGCCTAATAACGGGTTCTGCAAGAGCATGGATTTTTTAAGGCCATGACGTTATAAAACAGTTAGACGGGGAAAGCTAGCGCCGTAGAAATGGGGACATATTGTTGCAAAGGGGTATAAAGAAAGTCATTATCGCTGGCCTGTTGCTGGCGGTTTCGCCGGCCTTTGCGGTCATTCAGTTTGATAACAGTTTCGCGAGCTCTCGAAATCGAGAGCGCAGTCTTCGCAAGTCGACCTCTTTGATTATTTTGCACACAACAGAGGCACCTTCAAGAAGCGCGTTACGCAAGTTGAGTGATCTGGGCGAGTGTAACTACTGTATCAACGAAGCAGGCCGGGTGTACCGCATCATCGATCATCGTCGTGAAGCGTATCATGCTGGCCGCAGTATGTGGAATGGTCGATCCAATGTAGACAGTTTCTCTGTAGGCATTGAGATGTGCGGCTACCACAATAAACCGCTTACAACTGCACAGTACCAATCGTTGGCGGCATTGATCAGTGAATTGCAGTATATCTACAAGATTCCCGATCAATGCGTCATCTCGCATGCGCATGTGGCGTATGGCGCTCCCAACAAATGGCATCGGCGGAGTCATCGTGGACGAAAACGTTGCGGGATGCAGTTTGCCTTGCCATCGGTACGGCGTAAACTGAATCTGAGCTCGCGTCCTTCATACGATCCGGATGTGGAGAAAAGGCGTTTGACCGTGGGAGATCCTTATCTCGCAAAGGTGCTGTATGGTTCCACGCCTGACAGCGCCACAACTGCGACTTTGGCAGCGAGTGGAGGATCAACCGTGATCGCAAAGGGGCGTAGCGCTTGGGATATTGCCCGAGATGCTTACAATGACCCGACAACGGTTTATCGTTATCCCGATGGAAAGATTAAACGGGGGAATCAGATCGCGGATTTCACGAAGTTACCAGCAGGTACACACGTCACTGTGAGTTCTGAGGTCTGCGAGAATCGGCCAGAGACCTATCAGGTTGTTGGTGTCAATGGACGTGTTCAAGATATTGCCGGTGATGAGGTGCGTAGAAGCTCGACTATTTACGTGTATCCTGACGGAAAATATGTACATGGAAGTCAGCTGA
>CAZSUM010000359.1:0-2440 GCA_964610015.1 uncultured Lentisphaeraceae bacterium | reverse complement strand
GTCTCCTCTGCGACCCCCTCTTTGCTGCCGAAACCGGGGCTGACAAGCCCAATATTCTTTGGATTTCAAGTGAAGATCATGGTCAGGAAATGGGGTGTTATGGTGACGCCTACGCCACCACGCCGAACGTAGACAAGCTGGCAGCCAAAGGCATGCTCTTTAAAACGGTGTGGTCCTGCGCGCCGGTTTGTGCCCCCTGCCGCACGACGATTATTTCCGGGATGTATCCGCCGTCAACAGGGGCTGAGCACATGCGTTGCGAAGTGCCCATGCCAGCCGGCACCCGGATGTTTCCACAATTTTTGCGTAAGATCGGCTATTACTGCAGCAACAACAGCAAGGAAGATTACAACCTGACTCAACCCGGTAGAGTCTGGGATGAATCCTCCCCCAAAGCACACTGGCGGAACCGTCCGGTCGGTCAGCCATTCTTCGCGGTTTTCAATTCAACGGTGAGTCATGAGAGTCAGTTACGAAAACGGCCGCATAAAGCGATTCATGATCCTGCAGGAGTTCGTGTACCGTCCTACCACCCCGACATTCCGGAGGTTCGTCAGGACTGGGCGCAGTATTACGACACGGTTACAGCAGCCGATGCCATCGCAGGCAAACACCTGAAAGCGCTTGAAGAGGCGGGGCTAACGGACAATACGATTGTCTTCTACTGGGGTGATCATGGCAGCGGGATGCCGCGCAGTAAACGCTGGCCCTGTGATTCCGGTCTGCGGGTGCCACTGGTGGTCTACTTTCCTGAAAAATGGCGTCATCTGGCACCCAAGGAATATGCGCCGGGAGCGAAGTCAGATCGACTGGTCAGCTTTGTTGATTTTGCCCCAACCATGCTGAGCCTGACAGGGATTCAGCCGCCTGCCTGGATGCAAGGGCATGCCTTTGCCGGAAAATTTCAAACCGCCCCGCAGCCCTTGCTTTACGGGTTTCGCGGCCGCATGGATGAATGTACCGATGCCGTACGCAGTGTCACTGACGGCCGCTATGTCTATCTGCGCAACTACATGCCGCATCGCTCACAGGGACAGCACGTGATCTTCCAGTTCGAGACCCCCACCACGCAGCGCTGGTGGGACCTTTTTGTTCAGGGAAAAACCACGGAGGCGCAGTCGATCTTCTGGCGAACCCCGAAAGCATCAGAGGAACTCTATGACCTGCAGCGTGATCCGGATGAGGTTCATAATTTGGCCAAAAGTCCAGAGCATGCGGAGATCCTGAAGAAATTGCGGACCGCGCAACAAGGGTTGATGAAGAAGATTTATGATGTGGGGTTACTGACTGAAGCTGAGGTGAATGAACGCGCAGGCCCGGATGCCCCCTATGACATGGGGCATGATGCCACCCGCTACAACTTTGATCACATCTTTACCGCTGCGGAGCTGGCCACGCGAATGCAGCCAGAAACCCTGCCTGTGTTAAAGGACTATTTGAGCGATGCCGACAGCGGGGTCCGTTACTGGGGTGCAGCCGGCATCCTGATGCAGGGGCAAAGCGCGGTGGAGGCCTCAAAGAAAGAACTCGAAAAAGCGCTGAGTGATTCGGCGGTCAGTGTACGTATTGCATCAGCTGAAGCACTCGGGCGCTATGGTGACACAGCAGACCTTGAGCGTGCCTTGGCAACGCTTCAAGCGGCTGCAGATCCCACCCGCACCAGCGCGACTGCCGCACTTCTCGCGATGACGGCTATTGATGCGCTAGAAATGAAGGCCGCGCCGCTCAAGGCGTTCATCCAGAGCATGCCGACGCGTGATCCGAAAGCCAAGGCCCGACCCAATTCATATGTCGGCCGTTTGCAACGAACAATTCTTGCACGGTTTAGCGTTAAAGGTGTCCTTTTGTCGACACTCCTTGCAAATAAAATTCAAATCGAAGTCGGTGAAGGCGAAACGGGGTACGTCCCTTTTTCAATGCTTAAGCCGGAATTAATACCAACGCCAACAACCGGTGTTACGGCGAATGATCTAGCCTTGCCCTCAACGCTCTATTTGACAGACCAGAAAGTCGATCTGTTTTTTGCGCCGACCGTCAAAAACTTTTTTAAGAACGATAAGTTCGTCAGGTTGCGCATGACCAACGCCAAAATACACAGGCATTTCATGAAGTTGGCCACCCTCACGCCAACGAACAATGGGGTTGCAACCTTTACCCTGTATGACGATTCGTTTCAGAGTGTCGTTGAAAAGAAAGTCAACACGATCATCACGCCACAAGCGAAAACCGGAGCATTGAACACGATCTTTGTCGGCTCCTCCATCACTGGCGGAGGGTACTATATTGAATACATTAAACAGCTCTGCGGCGATGGAATTACATTTAACGGCATTCGGCATTGCAGTTTAACAGGCGTTCATCATGAAGGGCGTGGAGGCTTTGGGTTAGGCACTTATTTCCAGGTCATTAAATCGGTTGGGACTGCGTATGTTCCCTTTTA
>CAZSUM010000358.1:0-2458 GCA_964610015.1 uncultured Lentisphaeraceae bacterium | reverse complement strand
TGCGTACTCCTGCTTCTGGCGGGTGTCTCTTGCGAGCGTGTGTCCGATCAAAAAAAATCTTTGACGTCGCAGCCGACTCCATCGGCCGTGTGGCGCATCGCGTGGCGTGCCACTTGCAGCGAGGCACACCCCAATGCGCCGACCCCCCTGCCACCCGACAACTGGGTTGTCTCTGATACTGCTGGCGGCGTAACCGCTCTGTCGCATCAGGGTCAACGCCTCTGGCAAACAATCTGTTCCAATCAGATCTTCGAAGCCGCGGCTTGGGCATCACAAACACAGGTGGTGGTCGCTTCACTGAAAGGACAGGTCTTTGCCTTTTATCCCGAAACAGGCGCCCTCTGTTGGACAACCCAACTCGACGCACGTTTTCAGCATCAGCCGCTGAGCGGATACCTACCAGACCAAACCGCTGTCCTCTGGCTGGTTTCACAGAGCGATGGAAGCCTCTTTTGCCTACGACAAAAAGATGGCAAGTTGCTCTGGCAAAGTGATCCTGTCAACCGGTGTGATGGCAAACCGACCCTCTGGTCAGGGGGTCTCGCTTATGGCAACTGTGATGGGGCGGTCCATGTTTTCGACTCCGCAACGGGTCATCGTGTGGGATCGGTAGTGATTGGCAGCGAGGATCAGATGGCAGGCAGTTTGCTAGCCCTTGCGCCAGATGCACTGGCAACAGGCACACGTCAGGGACATCTCGTTGTTGTCAATCCACTAACTCTGCTTTGTGAGGCACGTGTGAAGGTCTCGGAAAGCGAAGCGTTTTTGAGCCCGCTTCTGGCTTTTGACGGATTAATCGCTATGGGTACACAGGAGGGCATGGTTTCCTTCTGGCGTTTTGAAAAGTCAGCGTTGCAACCAGCCGGTCACGTGACCGTCGCTCGTCCTGTTGACGCGTTGGCCTTTAACAATAACCAACTCTTTGTCTTAGCAGGAGGCACCTTGTCTATTTTTGGAGCAGTGGACACGCTTCAACAGCGCCTCATGTTGGGCGATGAGGTTTACGGATTAACCCTTATTAATGCAACCATGGCAGCCTGTGTGGCAGATGGCGCAATACTCTGTTTGAAAGAAGCCCGTGATGAATAATGGCGCAGATCTATCGGTAAAAGACGTGACTCGGAGCTTTCGGACCCCAGGTCTTGCTCCGGTTGAAGTGCTTCGTGGTGTCAACTTGACCCTCAAAGCAGGGGCACGTCTGGCCATAACCGGCCCCTCGGGTTCAGGCAAGACAACGCTGCTGCAATTGATCGGCGCGCTGGATACACCCGACACAGGAGAAATTCGTGTCAATGGTCGCGAATTGGCTTTTCTGGATCAGGCAGCCCGTTTGCAATATCGTAATCGAGAGGTGGGCTTTGTGTTTCAGGCCCACCATCTGTTACCACAGTTGACAGCCTTTGAGAATGTCATGGTCCCGGCATGGGCAGGCTCTGCAGACGGTGCCGCCGAACGTGCCGTACGCCTCTTAACGCGGGTTGGTCTGGCAGAACGCATGGGACACTTCCCAGGACAACTCTCTGGTGGCGAACGCCAACGTGTCGCTGTCGCCCGTGCCCTGCTGATGAACCCAGGACTGATCCTAGCAGACGAACCCACAGGAGCGTTGGATCAGTCGCATGCGCTCAGTCTGATAGACCTCTTGCTGGAGTTAAACGAAGAGTTCGGTAC
The DNA here is from genome assembly GCA_964610015.1 of uncultured Lentisphaeraceae bacterium. Taxonomy (GTDB): domain Bacteria; phylum Verrucomicrobiota; class Kiritimatiellia; order RFP12; family UBA1067; genus CAZSUM01. The sequence goes on along the minus strand of CAZSUM010000358.1, from coordinate 787 downwards.
GACCCTCTTGGTGGTGACGCACTCGGACGCGTGTGCCCACCGTTTGGGACAGCGAATACAACTGGAAAATGGTCGCCTGAAAATAAAAGGAGATGAGTATGACTGAAATGGAAATTCTGCAGGTTCTGGAAGATACGGGCGCTCTGTTAAGCGGCCATTTTGAATTACGATCTGGCTTGCATAGCAATCGCTTCTTCCAATGTGCAAATGTATTGCGCTATCCCCAAGTAGCGGGAGATCTCTGTACCGACTTAGTGCGACGTGTGAATACATCGATGGATCTCGGAAGCATTGATGGCGTCATTTCACCCGCGTTAGGCGGCATCCTCGTGGGACACGAAGTGGCACGGGCCTTGAACGCCAAATGCATTTTTGCAGAAAAGCAGGACAATCGCCTCGTGATGCGTCGTTTTACCCTTAAGCCCGGCGAGCGCTATGTCGTAGCGGAAGATGTCATCACGCGCGGCGGCCGAGTGCAGGAAACGATTGATATTGTCACAGCAGCAGGTGCTGAGGTCGCAGCCGTCCTAGTTCTGGTTGACCGGAGCGCAGGACAAGCACGCTTTGCGTATCCCACTTTCTCCCTCTTGCAGATGGCCCCCGAGGTCTGGGAGCCCGCCACCTGTCCGCTCTGTGCGCAAGGTGAACCCATTGTTCATCCCGGCTCTTAATCCACAGCCGTATCAAACGAAAAAAAACCGCCCTTTCCTTAATTGAAAAGAGCGGCTTTTTGTTTTCAGCACTGCACGCTTAGTGCCTTACGGCCGAGGAACAGCGATAAACAACA
>CAZSUM010000357.1:0-2493 GCA_964610015.1 uncultured Lentisphaeraceae bacterium | reverse complement strand
GGTTTCCGTTGTGATTGCCTGTCCTGGCCCCAGTGACTACCTCATAGAATGTCTCCAAGCCCTAGCACACCAGACGTATTCGCATTTTGAAGTGATTGTTCTCCCAGACCACCTCATCACGTTGCCCGCATTTCCCTTCACCCTGCACATCCATCCAACAGGCAAAACGCGTCCAGCTGAAAAACGGAATGACGGCATCCGCCTCGCCAAAGGCGAGATTGTCGCTTTTTTGGATGACGATGCCTACCCAGCCACAACCTGGCTCCAACAGGCGGTTAAATACTTCACCTTGCCCGATGTGGGCGGTGTGGGCGGCCCAGGAGTGACCCCCCCGAACGATCCATTTCTGGCTCAGGCCGGCGGATGCGTCTATAGTAACCTTCTGGTCTCTGGCAACTATCGATACCGTTACATCGGTGACCGCGTCCGTTCGCAGGTGGATGACTTTCCGAGTTGCAACCTCTTTGTCAGAACCGACCTGTTGCGGACGATCAATGGCTATCGAACTGACTTCTGGCCCGGTGAGGATACCCTCCTCTGTGCCGATATTGTTTTGACAGCGAAAAAACGTATTGTCTATGATCCTTGGGTTTTGGTCTATCATCACCGCCGCCCACTCTTTGGCCCGCATCTGCGTCAACTCGGTCGTTACGCCCTGCACCGCGGTCATTTTGCCAAACGTTTTCCCAACACGTCATTGCGCCTGAGTTACCTGATCCCCTCATTCTTTGTCGCTGGAGTGGTCGTTGGATTCCCCTTAGCTTGCCTATATCCTCTTTTGCGCACCCTTTATCTGACTGTTCTAGGTCTCTACGCTGGCCTGACATTTATAACCTGCGCCTCACTCAATGTGCGCCTCTGGCTTATCACCTGGCTCGGTGTGATGGCCTCACACCTTGTTTATGGCGTACGCTTTGCACAAGGTCTGCTTTCAAAACGCATGCCTTGCGAAGTCGAAACCTTTGACCATCCCAGCGAATCCACAACGGCCTAAGCACAAACCTCAGCATAATGAGCAAAAAAAGCAGGAAAATACGTCCACAACGGACCGTCAGAGGCAGTCGTGTTTTTTGAAGCCAATCAAAGGCATAACGCGATGCGCTTGACATCCGTCGCGGGATACGGGAAAATTTAAAAATTATTCAGATGGAATCCGGCGGACATTTGTAAGTTCCCCGGTTTGGAGGTTTTTGTGGAATCAATGGAAATGATGCGTCACAGTGCCGCACATGTTATGGCTGCAGCGGTTTGTCACCTATACCCAAATGTGAAACTCGATATCGGCCCCTCAACAGCCGATGGCTTTTATTACGATTTTGATATGCCGCACCGGTTAACACCGGAGGATTTCTCGGCAATTGAAGCCGAGATGCGTAAAATGATTCAGAAAGCGCTTGTTTTTGAGCGACGTGAAGTTTCCCGCGAAGAAGCCAGTACAATTTTTGCTGACCAACCGTATAAACTTGAACGCTTGGCCGATATTCCCGAAGGTGAGCGTGTTTCCCTTTATACCTGTGGTGACTTCACCGATCTGTGTCGTGGACCGCATGTCTCCAACACCTCTGAAATCGGCGCTATCAAACTGACGGCTATTGCTGGTTCTTACTACCGGGGTGATGAGAACAATGCCATGCTACAACGTCTTTATGCTATGGCAGAGGTTTCACAAGAGGCTTTGGATGCGGCCTTGGAGCGTCTGGAAGAAGCCAAAAGACGCGACCACCGCAAACTGGGCAAAGAACTTGAACTTTATAGCATCAGTGAAGACGTTGGCCCAGGACTGGCGCTCTGGCATCCCAAAGGTGCTCGTATCCGCGTGGCTATCGAAGATTATTGGCGACGCGAGCATTTCCGCGGCGGCTACGAGATGGTTTTTACCCCCCATGTCGGACGCGCACAACTTTGGGAAACTTCGGGACATTTAGACTTCTACCGCGAGAGTATGTTCCCTTGCATGCAGGTGCCTGAAGGCGAAGGCTCACATGCCTCGGTCGAGCAGTATTATGTTAAACCCATGAACTGCCCGTTTCATATCCAGATCTATAAGACCCGCCGTTACTCCTATCGCGATCTACCCCTGCGTTGGGCTGAACTGGGCACAGTCTATCGGTATGAAAAGGAGGGTGTACGACACGGATTACTGCGTGTGCGAGGCTTTACTCAGGACGATGCACACATCTTCTGCACACCCGAACAGGTTGAGACTGAAATTCGCATCACCGTTAATTTTGCCTTGCGAATCCTACGTCGTTTCGGCTTTAACGACATTACAGCCTTTCTTTCTACCCGCCCGGAAAAAGCGGTTGGCTTACCCGAACGCTGGGAACAAGCCACGCATTCACTCCGAAACGCTCTAGAGAGCGAGAAGATCCCTTATCAGGTAGATGAGGGCGGTGGCGCTTTCTACGGACCGAAAATCGATCTTAAGATTAAAGATGCCCTTGGCCGTCCGTGGCAACTGGGTACTATTCAATTTGATTTTAATCTACCGGA
>CAZSUM010000356.1:0-2495 GCA_964610015.1 uncultured Lentisphaeraceae bacterium | reverse complement strand
AAAAGTCTTAACCAATAAAACAAAGCACGATAACCGCTTAAATAAAAACGCCCTGACAATTCGCCTCTCTACCCACGTCATACCCTGCAAAACGAAAAAAACCGTAAATCCTTTTGGAATTCACGGTTTTCTGAAATAAAATGGCGGGGTGGACGGGATTCGAACCCGCGACCACCGGATCGACAGTCCGGTGCGCTAACCAATTGCGCCACCACCCCTAAAAAGTGCGAGAAGATTATCACAGGACCCGAAGGCTGACAAGTGCCAACTGAAATAATTTTTACCTGGGTGACTTGCAAGATCAAATGAACGTTTTTACATTTCTTAAAGGGACCCCGTAGACATTCTTGTCAGAACTGATGCTGAAATGCGACCTGCAGTAACAGCCAGTTCCGGTCTTTATAGAGCTGGTCGAGAGCAGTGTTCCGCTGCGGGTCTGCCTCATACCGACTGAAGCAGGGGCCGATGTCGAATTTAATAACGGAGCGGTTCCCCTGTCGGCGCACGCCTAGACCGGCCTGATAGGTTTTGAGCGGCGGTGCGGCAGCATCATTGGCAACGCCATTTTCGATTTCACCTGTATCTTCATAATAGCGCCCAAACACACCTGCGAACCAAGTACCACGCCAGTCTCGATCAAGCGCAACACTGACCGATTTTGATGTAAAGTACGGCTCCTCATTCGCGCAACCAGCAGCCAAACGCATGACCCAATTCTCCGCCATCGCGTAATTGAGCGCTCCCTGCAATGTCAAGCGCGGATCCCGATCCGTGGTATCATCAATCCGGCCTTCCACCTGAGTGCGAAGGCGACGTGTCAGCACATTTTCGGACGCCAGATGACCGCTACGCGTGTGATAGGTATCGCGTAGCCGGACAAGCGGGGGCCCGCCCTCATAACCCGGCGAAACTTCATCGTACTGGTAGGAGACGCCTGCATCCGCAAATCCTGCGTCGGGGAGGTATTCCCAGCGAAGACCTGTCGCTACATTATACCCCCATGGATGAGCACTCCGATATCCTGTAAAATCGCCTTTATCCAGATCACCAGCTTTGAGGCGGTTGTATTCGTCCATCCACAGGTCTCGGTATGTCTGAAAACCGTTGTAGCCGCCGCCATTCACACTCAGCGTAAGACTTTCGTTCAGGTCGGAACTGACGCCGCCTTGAACACCGAGAAAGTCCTCTTCCAGTTGTGTATCCCGCTTGAGCCCGAGGTATTCGGATTTAAAATCCATCCTCGTAGGCCTATAGGTGAGCGCAAGGTTGAACTCTGTGGAGGGACGCTCCTGACGGTATGCTGCTTGCAGGTCCGTCACGGAAACGTCCGAGGCAATCATTGCAGCTGCATCCAGAGTCGTTTCGTGAACGTACGGCTGCTTTATTTCAAAAGCCGCTAGGGAGAGATCGGACTCTGGCGTCGTGTTGATCTTTGTGCTAGGGGCTGACGCTGTCGGTTCTGTCTCTCCGGTGATCGCGTCAATGACATCACGTATTTTTTTTAAGCCCTCGTATTTTGCCTGGCGAAACACAACCCGGGGTGCTGCGGGTTCCGTACCCGTGGCATCGATGACCACCAGATAAGGCAATCCCGTGCCGCCATAGCGTAGTAACAGAGCGCCTTCAGGATCATCCAGAACCATGCCCAGTTCGGTCTTCTCCAGAAACGCAACCATGTCCTCTTCTTCAGCCAGCTGGCTATTGACCGCTACGACCTGCACGGCAATGCCGTGCGGATTTCCGGAACGGTCTTCGTAGTACTCCTGAACACCGGTTTCAAGATCCCATGAAACGCGGACACAGTCCCCACAGTTGACGTTGAAAAAATCAAGCACAACAATTTGGCCCCGAAAATCATCAAGACTGACCCGTTCTTCCGACTCCAACTGCGGAAGACTAAAAAGCGGGGCTCTCTCCCATGCATAGAGCCTGTTCGCTCCCAACAGAAAAAATGCCAGCACAAGGATCGACGCTACAGGAAGGACACGAGCCGCCACTCGATGGGCTGCCAGCCGAGGACGCCAAGCTGGATTCAACCTGCGTGAGGAGCCTGTTCTGGGTGCTAAACATCGTCGAGCGGTAGAACTGCATATTGGGTTTAGAGACAAGTCGCTGTTGCTGGGGTGTCACATGCGCACATCCCGCCATTGTCAGGGCACCACAAACCAGCAATGCCACCCAACAGTAACAGCCCCAGCATGGGCTTTCTGTCTTCATTTCGATTTGATGAATAGATGTATCCGTCATCGGTAATCTCTACATGTCTGTCAGATCAATTGATTGTCATCTCTCAGGATTTTCAGAAAGCTCTTCTGAATCTATAATCTCAAAAACTGATTTTTATTATGCGGGCCGCCAGCCAGCGGCCAGTGCAACACTGGCCGCTGGCTGGCGGGAAAATCGTTCCCTCGTGTGAAAGCAAGGGCATTGTGGCACAGGGCGGCGGGGATTTCAAGCGTAGGGCGGGCAGGGAAGGCAGCGTCGGGGCCGCAAGG
>CAZSUM010000355.1:0-2505 GCA_964610015.1 uncultured Lentisphaeraceae bacterium | reverse complement strand
AACATGGCGTACTCGCTTCAAGGCCTAAACAATTACATCTCTAGCGAAATCAGCAAAGTCTACTGGCTGAACAAGATTTATTCCGCTGAAATACGCGAAGCCCATGACAATGGCGCTCTGCACCTTCACGATTTAGGTTTGTTGAGCGTCTACTGTGTCGGATGGGATCTTCAAGACCTCTTGCGTAGCGGCTTCAAAGGTGTAGCCGGTAAGGCCGAAAGCCTCCCTGCCCGCCATTTCCGTACAGCACTGGGACAGATCGTGAACTTCTTCTATACCCTACAAGGGGAAGCCGCTGGAGCTCAGGCTTTTTCTAATTTTGACACTCTACTCGCACCCTTTGTGCGGTATGACAAACTAACAGCCAAAGATGTCAAACAGGCGCTTCAGGAGTTTGTCTTTAACGTCAACGTGCCGACACGCGTGGGGTTTCAGACCCCTTTTACAAACTTAACAATGGATCTCATTCCTCCGTCAACGCTAGCCAATGAACCGGTCATCATCGGTGGCAAAGTGATGCCTGAAACCTACGCCGATTTCCAACCTGAAATGGATTTGATCAATAGTGCCTTCTTGGATGTTATGACCCAAGGGGATGCTAAAGGTCGTGTCTTCACCTTCCCAATTCCCACCTATAACATCTCCAAAACATTTGACTGGGATCGTCCTGGCCTCGAAAAACTCTGGGACGTCACAGCAAAGTATGGCATCCCCTACTTCGCGAACTTCGTGAACTCCGACATGAGCCCAGATGATGCACGCTCGATGTGCTGCCGTCTACGTCTCGACACGCGAGAGCTCACCAAACGCGGCGGCGGTCTCTTCGGTGCCAACCCCCAGACCGGTTCAATCGGCGTGGTCACGATCAATATGCCACGCCTCGGATACCTTGCCGATAGTGAAGAGAATTTCATGACGCGGCTGGATTCTCTCATGACCATTGCCCGTAACAGCCTAGAGATCAAACGCAAAGTCCTCGAAAACTTCACCGCCAACGATCTGTATCCCTACACGCGCTTTTACCTGCGTCAGGTTAATCAGCGCTTTGGCAAGTTCTGGCAAAACCATTTCTCAACAATTGGACTCGTGGGATTGAACGAAGCCTGTCTCAATCTCTTTGGAAAAGACATCGGAACTGAAGAGGGGCAGCAATTCGCGCTACGTGTAATGGACTTCATGCGTGCCCGCTTGGCTGACTATCAAGAGCAAACTGGCAACAACTATAACCTTGAAGCCACCCCGGCCGAAGGCACGACTTACCGATTGGCGCGCCTTGATAAAAAACTCTATCCAGAAATCATCACAGCAGGTGACACGGGCGAACCCTACTACTCAAATTCGACCCAACTTCCGGTCAACTACAGTGACGATATCGTGCGTGTATTGGATCTGCAGGATGAGATCCAGACGAAATACACCGGAGGCACCGTGGTCCATACGTTCATCGGCGAAGCTGTCAGCGATCCTCAAGCTGTCAAAGCCTTTGTCCGAATGGTGTGCGAAAACTATCGCTTGCCCTACTTCACCCTGACACCAACCTTCAGTATCTGCGAAGATCACGGGTACCTGAACGGCGAAGTACACGTGTGCCCTCACTGCAAAAAGAAGACCGAGATTTACTCACGCGTCGTGGGATATATCCGACCGATCCAACAATGGAATGAAGGCAAACAAAACGAGTTTTCGCAACGTAAGACCTTTCATGTTTGCGAGGCGCATGCACAATGAACCTCTCTGGTTTTGTTCCCCTCAGCCTATGCGATTTCCCAGGACGGGTTGCTGCTGTAATTTTCACACAAGGCTGCAATTTCCGTTGCCCCTTCTGCCATAATGGGCATCTATTACCCCTGCAAACTGAAACATCGCAAAACCTCCTACCCGAAGTGCAGGTGCTGTCGCGAATTAACGAGCGCAAAACTCGTCTAAGGGGGGTTGTGGTAACAGGGGGCGAACCGACCCTGCAACCAGACCTGATACGTTTTCTCCGTCACCTGAAAACATTGGGGCTCGCCATCAAGCTCGACACCAATGGCTCGTTCCCTCAGGTTTTACAAGCCCTGTTCGACGAACATCTAGTCGACTTTGTTGCCATGGATATCAAAGCCCCCTGGCACAAATATGCCCTGCTAAGCGGAAATTCAAATGCTCTTGCGCTTTGTGCAGTACAGCATAGCGTGAACCTGATTGCCTCATCAGGCGTCGCACATCAATTTCGAACAACACGTGTCGACCCATTCCTTAATTCGAGTGATTACGACGCCATTCAACAACAAATCCCGGCAAATAGCCCACACGTCTGGCAGACTTTTCGTCCCGAACACAGCCTTGATCCAGCCTTGAATCAATCCACGGAGAACACGTCAAATCATTACGATTTGATAAAAGTTTAATTTTTCGAAATAAGCCCTTGATTCTAGCACCGTGGATTTGATATGTTACAACTCGTTTCAAGAGCGCCACTAGCTCAATTGGATAGAGCATCTGACTACGGATCAGAAGGTTGCA
>CAZSUM010000354.1:0-2506 GCA_964610015.1 uncultured Lentisphaeraceae bacterium | reverse complement strand
CATCCCCGTCCCCTTCATCCCGTTAATCTGCTTCATTCACTCATACAATAATGCACTCATGAACTCCCGCACTTCTCTGTCCCCTCTCCACTCTCCACTCTCCCCTCTTCCCTCTTCACTCTTCACTCTTCACTCTTCACTATTCACTATTCACTATTCACTCTCCCTCTGTGAGAGGACTGGCGTGAGCGTTGCGGGCTTTGCCCGCATTAGACCTAGGGTGTGATTACTTTGAGTTTTGGGAAAACCCGTTTGAAATCAGAAGGGTTTCGAGTAAGAATGCCTTTTTCGCAAAGAGCAAAGGCGCCGATCAGAATATCGGCAATAGGACGCCGAGGCGCTTTCTTTGAGCGTTTCAGCATAACCTGCTGATTCCATGCGCAATAAGCCGCTTCTATAAAGTGCCCGTCCAGCATGTTGTCATGCGTAATACCAATCGCGCTCAGGAATTCATCCTGACGTCGCCTGTCGCCAAGAAATGTGGGTGCCAACTCAATATAACTAATCGGACAGATGGATAACCCCTCTTTAGCATAGTTGTCAATCAACTGAGCTGAATCAGCTCCAAACAAAGGGTCATTATCCAGCACATCTATAATCAGGCAGGTGTCAACAACCCAGTTCATGTTGATTCTCCTTGACGGAGTTCGTTCATCCAGTCATCTGTCCGCTTAGACGCACGAAAAGTTGTGGCAAAGCCGAGCATCGCCTTTGCACCCATCGGTGGACGTTCGGTCTGCAGACGTATGCGGCACTCAGTCGGAGAATCCATCTCCCAAAGAATGCGCCGACCTGACGTAAGATTCATTTTTTTTCTGATCTCAGCGGGAATCGATACCTGTCCGCGTTCAGTGACAACTGTTGCAAGTGTTTTCATGTGTACGATCATACATCATGTATAAATATCATGTCAACAACGCCTCGCGTAGTATCAAAGAGAGTTCAACCTACCAAAGACACGCACCGCACTGCGCGGTAGCAACGCATCCCCCTTCGGAACGCCGTAGCCTTGGCGAAGGTGCCGAGGCGTCCGCGAATTAGAGACACGGCGACACACATGGACCTGCGGACGTTTCAGGGAAACATCCCTACCACAACCCCGACCTAACATCCCCGTCCGATTCATCCCGTTAATCTGCATCATTCACTCATGCAATAATGCACTCATGAACTCCCGCACTTCTCTGTCCCCTCTTCTCTCTCCCCTCTCAGCCTATCCCCTCTCCCCTCTTCACTATTCACTATTCACTATTCACTATTCACTCTCCACTATTCACTATTCACTCTCCACTATTCTCTCTCCCTCTGGGAGAGGGCTGGTGTGAGGGTTGCGGTCTTGACCCGCATTAATACTTGAGCAACAGATCGAGCATCTTGCGATCAAGTTGGTGCCCATGGAATGATTCATAGGTAACGTCTGCGCGTTGGCTGTCCAGTACGCCAAAGGAGCCACGAAAGTTCCAGAGCGCCCAGCCAAGGTTATGCGCTTTCCAGAGGCGTAGATTATCTTCCATCCACGCCAGCACGATCGCGTGTGGCGTGCGGTTATACGCGCCGAACTCGCCGACCATAGTGAAGATACCTGCGTCGAAAGCAGGTTGCCAAGGATCGATGACGGTCTTTTTGAGATACGCGCATCCATCGAGTGCCCCGGATGCAGCGTGAAACCCCTGCCGAAGGCCGAATCCTGAAAAGCTGAAGGGTTCATTGGTACGACCCCAGCTCTGTTCAAAGACCATGGACGCACGCTGTCCATCGCGATTGGTTAAGGTCATGGATGTCAGTTGTGCCCAGTCACCAGCGGTTAGGCTGATAACAAGTTTTTGGGTATCATGCGGCAGAGAGAGCTTTAGTGTGTTCAGGTAGCGACCTTGCATAATGTGCCACTGATCTTTATAGACCACTTCAGTCCAATTTGAATCTGCTTGACGTGGTTCCAACGGGTACTCTTTTAGTATCTGGTTGTCAGCCTCAATGCGGAGGTTGATCTTGCCGGAAACAATGCCCAGTTGCACAACAAGCGTACCAGCGGGTACCTGATTGATGACCAGTGGTACGTTCAACGGTGCCTTAACTGGACCGTAGAGTGGACTGACGGCCTGCGGGGGTGGCCAGGCGGGCTCTTGTGAGGGCATTCCAACCCAACTTGCCAAATAGTGCGAGACTGACATAGGTGCATAGCCTCGCATGGCCTGACCAATGCCCAACCCAAAAAGTGATTGGGCTGGACGTCCCCCCCAGCGGAGACCGTCAGCCACAATGAAGCGCTTTGGATCTTCCGCCCGAATAGCAGCCACCAGCGCCTCGGCGACTTTGGCGTAGGCCTCTTCGGTAATATCTTTGGGCTCATTGAAAAGATTAAAGCTCAACTCACGGGACGGAATATTCCGATAGCGTTTGGCAAAGAACGCCCAGTGCAAACAGCAAACGCGCAAGGCTTCAGGATCGGTAAAAAGGTCACGGGCTTCGGGTGGTTTGGCTACGGTATATCCCGGTGCCCGGTGAA
>CAZSUM010000353.1:0-2552 GCA_964610015.1 uncultured Lentisphaeraceae bacterium | reverse complement strand
TTCAGCGCCGTTGATCAGCTGAGTCAATTCCGCAATAAGCCATAAAAATAAAAAGAGCAAATAAAATACCTGTCCCTTTATTGAGAGAGGCGATTGCCTCCTAATAGGGCCACTATTTAAAGCCAAGTTTTTTGTGACATTAATTGTGAGGCATCGCGAAGATAGAATGCTTTGAAGTTTATAGTGTGTTTGTTTGATAGTTTTAACATGTCTGATAGGCATGCGATTCAAAAGCTTGGATACTTGACGTTGGGAGTGAATATTGGCCTGATGCTGGTAAAGATCATTACAGGGCTTGTGGGGAACTGTTATGCAAGGCCATTCGGTGGGACATCGGGTTAAAGATGCCGTGATGAAAGCGCGTCCTGTTGTGCGCAATACACAGGACGAGTGGTTGGCCATGTTGTGAGGTCGGGTTGCGAGAGGAGCGGGCACCTTTTTAAATGCGCCCCAACCCAGCTTCAATGCGTTGAGCTAAGCAATGGGCAAAAACTTCAGGCTGTTCACGAGTCCACGGGGTGACAATATATTGACGCGTTTCAAGCCATAACCGCTTGTCGCGTGCTTCATTTGCTTCACACGTCCAGAAGACCGGTTTCCCGAGTCCAGCGGCAAAGCCGCCGGCAAAGAAACTAAGAGGTGATTGACCTGTCAGATCGGCAACCACACATGTAGATCGACGCAGGTCGACAATTAAATCATCAGTAATTTTATTAGCGTGTTCACGATTTTCGAGTCGAACGGCAGTATACCCTACAGCTGTTACCCCGGCAGAAAACCCAGAAGTCCAAAGTGCTTCAGTGTCTGTTCCGCTGAGAAGAGAGATCACTGCCAAGGGCGGATCTAAATGGGCCGGTGTATCAAGTGCCAGCCAGCCAGCAGGGGTCAATCGATAACTCATGCTGCTATCCTTGCCTGTCTTGTTCTTTCCGGATAGATCTTCTTCTATCCATCCTTTGTCGGTTAGATAGCGCAGACAGAAGAGCAGTTCGTTCCGATTGGCACAAAAGCAGACTGCCAATTCGTTCGGGGTGAATGTGACCGTGTCTGCCAGGGTTTTGGAACGACGTCGGAGATACTTCATCAGGTAGTCGCCTTTAGTGACGAGATCAATATCACGTGGAACCACGAGCTTTGCGGCTCGATCAAGATCTGCCCATGAATTAAAGAGATCCACAGTTATGAGCAATTTCTCGCCGAGCAAATCCCACGTGTTTCTGCAAAGACCTGAGAGTAGATGTAGCGGTGGAAAGGACGGTGGACTGTTCATGAGTTGTGTAGCGGCCAGTGTTTGAATCTGATATCGACCGCATCGTGGGCAGTGGACTTCGCTCGTATTGGCTCCGGCGGCCGCATGTGACATGTGAGGGGTTTTACAAATCGGACAGGTTGAACGGTTTTCCATTGGGATACCTCCGCGTATAGACCGAAAAAAAAGAATTAGAAGTAAGTTAGCACGTTTATTCCTTTCTGTAAAAGGTGGTTTTTCTCAGGGAGAAGCGCTATACTAGCGGTTCTTTTATTGGTCAACAGCGGAGTCATCATGAGCGACGGAATTCAGCCGGACGAAAGTACCGAGCTTGGCTTGAGTAATATCAATATCGAAGACGAGATGAGTTCCTCGTACATCGACTATTCGATGAGTGTCATTATTGGGCGTGCGTTGCCGGATGCGCGGGACGGATTAAAGCCTGTGCATCGTCGGGTACTCTACGCGATGAACGAATTGAACAACGTCTGGAACAAGCCTTATAAAAAATCGGCGCGTGTTGTTGGTGACGTGATTGGTAAGTATCATCCCCATGGCGATCAAGCGGTCTACGATACGATTGTACGTATGGCGCAGGATTTTTCCATGCGTTACCCGCTGGTAGACGGACAGGGCAACTTCGGTTCGATTGATGGCGATTCTGCAGCTGCCATGCGTTATACCGAGATTCGTATGGATCGTCTGACTGATGAGTTGCTCGACGATTTGGAAAAGGACACGGTTGATTTTCGTCCGAACTATAACGAAGAATTTCTTGAACCTACTGTTCTTCCAGCCCGTTTGCCGAACCTTCTCTTAAACGGTTCAACCGGTATAGCCGTGGGTATGGCCACCAATATCCCTCCTCACAATTTAGGCGAACTGATTGATGGAATTACCCACTACGTGGAGAATCCGGACTGCACGATTGACGATTTAATGCAGTTTGTGAAGGGTCCGGACTTCCCGACTGGGGCAACAATTTGTGGGACGCGCGGCATTGAAGCGATGTACAAGCTCGGGCGGGGTTCGATTATGATCCGCGGTAAAGCCGAGATCATCGAGCTGAAGAATAAAGAGGCAATTATCATCACTGAGATCCCGTATACGGTGAACAAGGCCAGCATGATCGAGAAGATGGCCGACTTAGTGAACAACAAGGTTATTGAGGGGATCTCGGATATCCGAGATGAGAGTTCGAGTGCAGGGATTCGCGTTGTTGTCGAACTGAAGCGTGGCGCGATGGGACAGGTGGTTCTCAACAATTTGTATAAGCATACTCAACTCCAGACTACATTTGGTG
>CAZSUM010000352.1:0-2574 GCA_964610015.1 uncultured Lentisphaeraceae bacterium | reverse complement strand
GCATGCCGCACGAGCCTTAGCACTCGGACTGGTCGATCAAGTCGTTTCATTGACTGAAGCCCTTTCCTCTGCACAAGCCCTGTTGCTGGCAGTTCCGGTTGATGCCATTGAACGCCTGTTGCCTCAAATTCTTGACGCCGTCTCTCCCCAACAGACGATCATCGATATGGGATCAACCAAATTTCGTATTGAGGAAACCGTGCGCAATCATCCCAACCGGGCACGCTATGTGGCGGCACATCCCATGGCCGGCACCGAGAATGCGGGTCCGGATGCGGCGCTTGCCGGGTTGTTCAAAGGCAAGACCGTTCTACTATGCGACCTTGAGTTGAGCGCACCAGATGCCTGTAAGACCGCCCTCGAAATTTTTCATGCCGTGGGTTTAAAATTCGAGTTTATGAATGCCGAGCAACATGATCGACATGCCGCGTATGTCTCGCACCTCTCCCATGTTGTCGCCTATGCCCTCTCGCTAGCGGTTCAAAGTGAGGAAAAGGCGGGCTACGCTGTGCCACGTTTAGCAGGTGGCGGATTTGCGTCGACAGTACGTCTAGCCAAAAGTTCACCTGATATGTGGGTCCCAATTTTCCAGCAAAACCGCGAACATATTCTAAAAGCAATCGATGCTTTTTCAGACCGGATTCAGGAGCTCAAGCAGTGTCTAGAAGCGGATGACCCCGCACAGCTCAACACCTTGATCCTTGAGGCCAACCAGATTCGTAAGATGCTCTAACATTGCCGCATGACTCAAAACCTGTTATTTTTCTATTCTCCTTTTTTTACTCCTTTTACGAGAAATGACCTATGAATCATCGAATTATTACAAAGACGCAACTTTCTGAAGAGGTCTTCCGCATGGAGGTCGAAGCCGAGCTCATTGCTCGTGAGCGCAAACCCGGCCAGTTTATTATCCTACAAGTGGACGACCAATTCGGAGAGCGCATTCCCCTCACCATCGCGGATGCCGATCCCAATAAGGGCACCATCACGCTGATTTTTCAGACTGTCGGTAGAACAACCCATCTGCTCGCTGAAAAACAGGTGGGTGACTCGATCGTTGCGCTGCTGGGTCCGCTGGGTCAACCAACACATATCGCCAAAGTCGGTCATGTGGTTTGTGTGGGCGGCGGCATCGGCGTTGCACCCCTGTACCCCATTGCACAAGCTTTGAAAGCCGCGGGAAATAAGGTCACCATCATCATGGGCGCACGCAATAAGTCGCTGCTGATTCTGGAGCCGGAGATGCGCGCTATCGCCGATGAACTTATCCTTGTCACAGATGACGGCTCCTGTGGTCGCAAAGCCCTAGTTACAGAGCCCCTCAAAGAGCTTTGTGAACAAAGCCCTAAACCCGACCTCGCCGTCGCGATCGGGCCACCGATTATGATGAAATTCTGCGCCGAGACCACGCGTCCTTATCATGTACATACCGTTGTTTCTCTGAATACCATCATGATCGATGGCACCGGCATGTGCGGCGGCTGTCGCGTCACCGTCGGCGATGAAACCAAATTTGTCTGCGTGGATGGCCCTGAGTTTGATGGTCACAAAGTGGACTTCGATAATATGATGAAACGTCTGCGTGCCTACAAACCCCGTGAGGACGCGGACCACCAAGCACACCACTGTCGCCTGGACAACATTCGATAAACCAGACGATTCTGCGTAAGTCCCCTGAAGGAGTGACATGCATCACAATCAAGAGTCTTTGAACATCGCGGCTAACGCGCTTTTAACCCAACTTGAAGGCAAACCCCTCACCCCCAGAGACCGCATGGCGATTCCTCCTCAGGAAATGCCAACGCAAGATCCGGAGATTCGCCGCCATAATATGAATGAGGTCGCCTGTGGCTATACGGCTGAACAGGCACAAATTGAGGCGAAACGGTGTCTTCAATGCAAGAATGCACCGTGTATTCAGGGATGTCCCGTACGTATCCGTATTCCTGACTTCTTGAAAGCCGCAGCCGATGGGCATTTCGCTGAAGCGGTCGCCATCATTCGTGAAAACAGTTTGTTGCCTGCGGTTTGCGGGCGGGTTTGTCCACAGGAGTCGCAGTGCCAAGCCCCCTGCACACTGGGCAAAGCCCTCAAAGATGTAAACAAAGCCGTTGCCATTGGACGCGTCGAACGGTATGTCTCTGATCTACAACGAGAGAGCGGCCAGCAAATCGCTCCGGAGATCAAACCAGCCAGTGGCAAACGGGTGGCCGTGATTGGCAGTGGCCCGGCCAGCATCACGGTCGCGGCTGATGTCTGTCGTGAAGGTCATGCGGTTACCCTGTTTGAGGCCTTTCAAAAACCGGGCGGCGTCTTGATTTATGGAATCCCGGAATTCCGTCTGCCCAAAGCCATTGTTCAAAATGAAATCGATATGCTCAAAAAAATGGGCGTTAAAATTGAGTTGAACTATGTCGTGGGCCGCACACGCAAGATCCGCGATATGATCGAGCAGGATGGTTTTGATGCGATCTTTATCGGCACAGGTGCCGGACTTCCCAAATTCATGGATATCCCCGGCGAGAATCTTGTGGGCGTTTTTTCTGCAAACGAGTATCTGACGCGTGCCAACCT
>CAZSUM010000351.1:0-2575 GCA_964610015.1 uncultured Lentisphaeraceae bacterium | reverse complement strand
AAAACAACTGCAACCTCCCCTTTGAGAATTTCAATAAATTCATCATCATTTTCAGAGGGTGTTTTGGGGTCGTAATTGTACATTGGACAAACACAATATTTTTATAGCCGAGGAACTAGGCTGAAAGTCTTATGGGAACCTTTTAAAATAAGGGTATTGTTAATGGTCGCGTGTTAGGTACCCGAAGCGGAATGTTTGTTCGGTTGGCGGCGAGGGAGTAACGGCATGCCGAGGCTCAAAAGTCCGACAGTGGCGGACGATCATCAGGAGGATGACATAAACGCGTGCATGTTCAATGCGGCTTCGATTCCGTGCCCTTGCGGCAATCCTCCGATCATTCGCGGTCAATCGACCTGACAAACTGCGAAATTGTAAAATCAAATCGTGAGTATTGAGCAAGTCCACCGCCTTTGCTATAATAATCGCTTTTTAAGTCAAATGAGGACGCGAGATGGAATATCTCTTATTGATCATCAGCGCGATTCTAGTTAATAACTTTGTTTTAAGCCGTTTTCTTGGGATCTGCCCCTTTTTGGGGGTATCAAAGAAAATCAGCACAGCATTAGGTATGTCGGGTGCTGTGATTTTCGTAATGACCATTGCCTCTGCGGTCACATGGTGCCTCCAACACTACTTGTTAGAGCCTTTTGGACTAGACAAATTTCTGCAAACCCTCTCGTTTATCCTTGTTATTGCAGCACTGGTGCAACTCATCGACATTCTCATGAAGCGTTTTGCGCCTCCTCTACATGCAGCGCTAGGCATCTTCCTGCCCTTGATCACAACTAACTGTGCGGTGCTCGGTGCGGCTGTGCTCAACATGAAAGAGGGCTACGGGTTTCTCAAATCTGTTCTTTTTGGTGCATCCGCTGCCATTGGATTTGCCTTTGCACTTCTGATCTTCACTGGCCTTCGCGAAAAGATTGAGCGAGCAGATCCGCCACAATGCTTTCGCGGGGTGGCGATCTCACTGATCACAGCCGGTTTGCTAAGTCTGGCTTTTATGGGCTTTAGCGGTTTGGTCAAGTAACGGATTGAAAGACACATCATGGATCCCATTATCACCTCAACTCTTTGCATCGGTGGCATAGGATTAGTCAGTGCCACTGCACTGGCGGTCGCCGAGAAATTCTTCAGTGTTCAGGAAGATCCACGCATCGCCAAGGTTACAGACATGTTGCCTGGCGCAAACTGCGGCGGATGTGGATACGCAGGGTGCGCAGCGTATGCCAAATCCATCATCATGGATGATGTTGCCTGTAACCTGTGCGCACCAGGAGGGTCCGCTTGTTCGACTGCAATTGCCAGTTTTCTCGGACGCGTGGCCGCTAGTGTAGAGAAACGAACCGCTATCGTACTCTGCTGCGGGGACAACACACACGCCATTCGCCGCGCCACCTACAATGGCATTACTGATTGCGCGGCAGCACAAGCAACGGCAGGTGGCGATAAGGGATGCACCTACGGGTGTCTTGGCTATGGTTCCTGTGCCCGTGTCTGTCCTGTTCAGGCTATTACGGTGATCAACGGGATTGCTAAAGTGGATAAGCTTCGCTGTATTGCCTGCGGCAAGTGCGTTGATATCTGCCCACGCAAGATTATTAAGTTGGTTCCCGCCTCAGCAGAGATCCATGTGCTTTGCTCTTCAAAAGATAAAGGCCCTGCTGTTAAAAAAGTCTGTAGCACGGGGTGTATCGGGTGCCGTATTTGTACTAAACTCGCTGATGGCGCCATTTCCATGGATGGGTTCCTCGCTGTGGTTGACTATTCAAAACCATTAACTAACGAAGAGGTCATCAGTAAATGTCCCGGCCACTGCATCCAAAAAGATGGCTTCCGGCAAGGTGACAAACCCACGGGGTCAAAGGACATGAATCCAACAAAACCTGACACGCAAGGGGCCCTTGTTTAATGAGTACGAACCCCTCTTCCTTTACGTTTTGCGGCGGGATCCATCCCGTCTACCACAAAGCATCCTCGGCTGGCATAGCGATTCGAGAGTTGGCCCTGCCGCCCCGGTTAAGCGTCCCCTTGTCACAACATCTCGGCGCTCCGGCAAAACCGATCGTTGCGGTGGGTGATACCGTCACGGCCGGACAACTTATCGCAGAGGCCAATGGCTTTATTTCTGCACCCGTGCATGCGCCGGCCAGCGGTCAAGTAGTAGCACTGGAACAGGTTTTGACTGCTTCTGGTCGACCCTGTCAGGCCATCGTAATCGAAACGTCTGCTGAACAAACGTGGACCTTGCTGCCTATTTTGCAGAACTGGCAGGAGATAGAAAAACAGTCTTTGATCGATCAAATCGGTGCAGCGGGAATTGTCGGTATGGGCGGAGCAGGATTCCCCACACGCGTCAAACTCTCACCGCCTAAAGACAAGCCGATCGACACACTCATTCTGAATGGTGCGGAGTGTGAACCTTACCTAACAGGTGATCACCGCATGATGCTTGAACATGCCCGCGAAATCAGGATCGGTACTGAAATCATCCGGACTGTGTTAGGTGCCAAAACAGTACGAATCGCCATTGAGGACAACAAGCCCGACGCCATCGAAGCCATGCAGCAGGCCT
>CAZSUM010000350.1:0-2592 GCA_964610015.1 uncultured Lentisphaeraceae bacterium | reverse complement strand
TCCTCGCTGTTTAACAGTAAAGATACCTCTAATTCCGAAATGATGTGTGATCGTTTTTAGCGATGTGACCGTTCGTTTGAAGACTGGCTGGTCGACATCCGAGGAGACAAAAGGTAAGTCCTGAATCTTAAGAACATCAAGGGATTGACGAATCGCAGAGGCCTTGCTGATCAAGATTTGTTGCGCATGCGTTTGGGCAAGCCTTGCTAGTTGCACTGTTTGCCAGATGCCGCCTCCAAGAATCAGCAAACAGACAAGGACGATGCCCATTGGATATCTTTTTGACAGGCACCTGTTTTTTTCAAATAACTCCATATTGACCGACGTATATCTGCCAATCATTTCCACGCAGTGGTGGTTGGCGGTTTGTTGATGGAATTTAGGTAGATTCGCACCCTGCAAATAGAGAAATCGACATGACTAGGTCTAACCTAACTAAGAATAACCCTAAAATACAGAGCAACCGCACACTCATGCATTGATTCACAAGTTCTCCAATAACGAGGGGAATAAGCATACCGATTTGCATTAATGTTAATAATTTAACACACTCGTTGAGTGTGGAACAAGCCTTCAGATCGACACACCAAAAATTTAGAAACTCTGCAATCAGTTTATCGTACGGGTTATCCACGTTTAGCTCCATAACAGAGGTATGCCGATAAAAAAAACGGTTTCAGTGATTGAGCATTGACTCGTTCTGACCTTTCCTGATATTTTTTGGTTATAAAACGTGATGCTGAACGATTTTTGAGGGGTATTTCCGGTGGGAGATCAAACGATTAAGGGGGTGCGTTCAGCACTTTTTGAGACACAGTCAGTTTGCTATGGGATGATCTAGGTATGGGTAAAAATGTTAAGATCAGTGCATCACGCCGCACCTGTATAAAGCTTATAGTGGCAGCCGCAGGGGGTACGGTAACGGGAATAGGGGGCGCCCTCGCTGTTGGGCGAATGGGGCGAGCTCCTGAAGGGGCGTGGTTGGTGCTGACCCCCGAAGAGGCAGAGGTGTTGGGTGCAGTCGTTGAGCAGATTATTCCGTCGGATAAAGACCCTGGTGCCCGCGAGGCGGGGGGGGTGATCTTTATAGACCGTCAGCTTGATGGGCCATATGAACGATTTGTTCAGGATTATCGTGAAGGGTTACGTTGTCTTGAACTGACCAGTCAGGCGATGGCAGGGAATGCCTTTAGCAAACTTTTATGGCCAGAGCAGACGCGAGTTTTGGAGGCCATTGAAGCAGGGAAAGTACCACCAGATATTTGGGAAAGACCCAAGCCAAACGATTTTTTTCAAATGGTCCGTTCGCATACGATGCAGGGATTTTACGGGAGTCCGCGTCACGGTGGAAATCGCAACTATGCCAGCTATCGGATGATGGGGCTTGAGTACCCACGAATTAGCGGACGCAATCGCCATCCGGCAAAAGAGTCACTTTAAGACTTAACGCGCGACCAGTGTACAGAGAGATGGGAAGGATACGATGGCGAATAAACATGTGAATGCGGTGGTTGTTGGCGCGGGTGCAGGAGGGGGCGTCATTGCTAAAGTACTCTCAGAGGCGGGGCTCTCGGTGGTCCTGTTAGAGCGCGGACGTTGGCAATCTTTTCATGATATTACAGACGACGATTTGATTTCGCAACGTTCTCCCGTGTTGACACGGGCGCCAGGGCCGGAGAATCGCCCTTCACGCAAAGCCCATTTTTTTGATAATGGACGCAATGGTGTTGTGGTCCCCAACAATGCGGCGTGTGTTGGAAGTGGTACCATGACCTATGGCGCGATGGCTTGGCGGTTCATGCCGCAAGACTTCCGTATGCGGTCGCTTTACGGAGCGCCAGAGGGGTCTTCACTTGAGGATTGGCCGATATCCTATGATGATCTGGAGCCGTTTTATGAGCGTGCTGAATGGGAAATTGGGGTCGCTGGTGATGATGAGGGTAATCCCTTTGCGCCCCCCCGCAAACGTCCTCGGCCTATGCCAGCATTTCCGTACAATCGTGAAGCGGAGATGCTCATTCCCGGAATGAAGCGACTCGGCTTGCATCCTTTTCGGGTACCCGTCTTGCGCAATTCGATTCCATATGGTGGTCGCCCAGCTTGCATTCATGAACGCTCATGTGTGGGGTTTGCCTGTCCGATTAATGCTAAATGCGGAACGCAAAATACAGTTATTCCTGTGGCGCTGGCAACAGGGAATTGTGATCTACGCACGGATTGCGTGGTGAGCGAAGTGATGGTTGATGATCAGGGGCGTGCCCGTGGGGTGCGCTACTTTGATATTCATGATCGGCAGCAGGAGCAGACCGCCGATCTCGTTGTGCTCTCTGCTGCGGCTACGGGTACAGCTCGGATCTTACTGAATTCAAAGTCGAAACTCTTTCCAAATGGCGCGGGAAATAATAACGATTGGGTTGGACGAAACATTCAGAACCACTGGTATGTTGGTGCTTTAGGCTTTATGGCGGACGAAGTTTATGAGGATGCTGGCCCCGGACTTTCAGTGGGCTTTTGTGATTTTAATCACGGAAACCCTGGACTTTGTGGTGGCGGTATGTTGGCCAATGACTTCTCGTTTACGCCCTATGCCTT
>CAZSUM010000349.1:2128-2644 GCA_964610015.1 uncultured Lentisphaeraceae bacterium | reverse complement strand
ATGGGATGGTCGTATAAGGAAAACCATGAACTATTTGCTTCTCTCATCTGCGGCGCTCCTGCTTTTGCATACACCTCTAAGCGCTGTTGAACCCACACCCCACTCCATGATGGTGACCAACACGCAAAACGTGGTGGAGATTACCGCGCCGACCTTTTGGGATGTCGCCTATGGCCCACATCCCAAGCAGGTGATCCACTTTTGGAAAGTCGAGACAGAGAAACCCTCGCCGTTGCTAATCTTTATTCATGGCGGCAGTTGGACGGGGGGGTGCCGCACGGATTTCCGGTTCTGCGCGTTGTTGCCGCACCTGCTAAAAGCCAAGATCTCCGTGGCATCCGTCGAGTACCGCTTCATTCAGGAGACAACAGCGGACGGGGTGGTGCCACCTGTGAAGGGGTGCCTCCTTGACGCGGCACGTGCTGTGCAATTCATCCGAACCAAGGCGAAAGAGTGGAACATCGACAAAGAACGCATCGCTCTGACCGGTGGTTCAGCGGGTGCGTGCTCAAGCCT
>CAZSUM010000349.1:0-2118 GCA_964610015.1 uncultured Lentisphaeraceae bacterium | reverse complement strand
ACCCGCAAAACCCGGACCCGATTGCCCGTGAGTCCACGCGCGTGCTGTGTGCGGCCGTGGCGATCGCACAGACCACACTCGACCCACAACAGATGATAGAATGGACGCCCAACAGCACATACGGTGGCCATGCGTTCGGCTTCAAGGGTGACCGTGAGAAAAAGCTCTCGTCGTTTGCAGTATACCTCTCCAACCGCGACAAGATCCTGCCGTGGATTGCGGAGTACTCACCCTATGTGCTGGTCACGAAAGACGATCCTCCCGTGTATCTCTTTTATAACTCACCACCGGCGCTCGGGCAGAAACAGAAAGACCCGACACACACCTCAAACTTCGGTGTGAAACTGCAAGAACGATGCACCAGCCTCGGTGTCGCCTGTGAACTGTATTACCCCGGCGCACCGGATGCCAAGCACAAGACGGTCCAAGACTATCTCATCGACCGACTCACCGGTCGCTCTGTTGGCGAAAAATAATTTTTTCCGCCTGTTGGGCAGCGTGCTCAGAGGTGTCGGGGACAGCGCAAAAGCTAAAAAATAACGTCCCAGCACAACAGCTAGGACGTTATTTTTTTCTCCCTCGCCCTCTGGGAGAGGGCTGGGGTGAGGGTTGCGGACTCTGCCCGCATTGGATAGTGAGCGTGGGTCAATTCCCAAATATCACACATTCCACGGTGCGCGGTATTCGCGGGTCAGCCACTTGGGATCTCCTGAACCATTACGCAGTTCAAGCTTTGTCGGATCCCAAAGGATCTTTGCCTGATGGTAGTAGCTCTGGTTCATCAGATTGCAGCAAATAGCACTTCTGCCACCCACAATCTCATTCGTGATCGGCTTTTTGCGAGAAGCAACACAGTTGAGGAAATCCTTTGGATGCGAACCACTGTCATAGAGTTTGATCTTGGCATCTTTCAAAAAGGCCTTTTCCGCCTTAATCACTTGGGCAGCGCAGGATGAGCCATCTTCACGCTTGGTAAATTTGGCAAACATTTTACCATCCTTCATCAGCGTGAACTTGTTACGGTTAACCTGAATCTCGCCCTCTGAGCCAAAGAACTGCACTCCGAAGCCATTGACATGTTCAACGGTAATACCATTCGCATACACCAACTTCGCGCCACGCTTGTCACCTGCTTTTGCCGGAGGAAGAACCTCAACAGGTCCGCTTTCATCCATACCCAGCCCCCACTGAGCAATATCTAGATGATGCGCGCCCCAATCTGTCACACTGCCGCCACCGAACTCCTTGTAACTGCGCCAACGGGGATAATTGTTATGCATGCCACGCGGACTCAAGATGGAGTTATAGGCAACCTTCGGACCAGGACCACACCACATCTCCCAATCGAGACCGGGTTCCATATCCTCCTGTTTGAGATCATAGGCTTTTCCGGGATCACCAAAACTGCACGCCACATGTGAGATTTTTCCAATCACGCCATTTTGCACCAACTCACACGCCACCCTGAACTCCCGAGAAGATCGTTGCATAGAACCGGTCTGTAACACGCGGCCATACTTCTCAACCGCCTTCATGACCTCAATCGCCTCATGCACATTGTGCGTTAGCGGTTTCTCACAGTAAACATCTTTACCGTTTTTAAGAGCTTCAATGGTGATCACAGCATGCCAGTGGTCCGGTGTCGCGATACAGACCAGATCAATATCCTTGCGAGCCATCAGTTCACGAAAATCATTGTAGACCTTGCAATCGGAGGATTGATACTTTTCGTTAACCTTGGTTTTGGCATCTTCTCGACGAGTTGTATCCACATCACAGACAGCCAGCACCTGAACGTTGTCCTGATGCAAAAAGTAATTCAAAAGCCCTCGGCTCTGCTTACCCATACCAACAAAACCCATCCCCATTTTGTCATTAGGTTGTACATCAGCTCCCCAGATTGAACCGGGCAACACCAGTGGCGCACCGGCAATCAGTGCCCCCCTTACAAAGTCTCTACGTGATAATGTCATCGACAATCCTCCTTTTAGACTATCTTGAATTGATTTAATAAGTTTAAAAGTATAGCAGAGAGCGCCGATGATGAAAAAAAATAAATAACAAAAAAAGAGGAGCCGTGGATCAGATGATCCACGGCTCCTGAAATAAAAACCCGGC
>CAZSUM010000348.1:0-2645 GCA_964610015.1 uncultured Lentisphaeraceae bacterium | reverse complement strand
TTCGCTTGAATGCTGGGGCGGCGCGACATTCGATGTTTGTATGCGCTTCTTGAGAGAGAATCCGTGGCAGAGGCTTAGGGAAATAAAGAAGGTCTGCAAAAAGACTCCTTTGCAGATGCTTTTCCGTGGCCAGAATATCCTTGGATACAAGAACTACCCAGATGACATTCTGGAGCGGTTCATCGCCTTGGCGTGCGAAAACGGGATGGACATCTTTCGCATTTTTGATGCGCTCAATGATACGCGCAATTTGGAGAAGGCCATTCAGGCTGTCAAAAAGTATGGCGGACATGCACAGGGTACAATCTGTTATACCTACAGCCCTGTTCATACAGTCGAAAACTTCGTGGCCATTGCGCAACAGCAAGTGGATATGGGAATCGACACGCTGTGTATTAAGGACATGGCTGGAATTTTAAGTCCTGCTGCCGCGACATCGTTGATCTCCGAATTGGTTAGTAAGGTCAAAGTGCCGGTTCAAGTTCACTCCCATATGACCAGTGGTATGGCTGTGGCGATGTACCTCTCGGCAGTCAAAGCGGGTGCTGGCGCGATCGATACAACCGTCTCGACCATGTCGGGCTTCTCCTCTCAGCCCTCAACCGAAACGCTGATTGCGATTCTTGAGGCCGAGGGATACGAAACGGGATTGGATCACGTCAAAGTTGCTAAGTGTAATGCACACTTCCGCGCGTTGAAAAAAGTGCGTGAACCCTCTTCCGCTGGTCAGATCGAGTCGGTTGATGCAGATGTATTGGAACACCATATTCCCGGTGGGATGATTTCAAACTTGCGCTCCCAACTTCAACAGCAGGGGGCTCTTGATCGACTACCTGAGGTGTTGGCAGAGTTGCCTCGTACGCGTAAAGATATGGGCTATCCACCACTGGTAACGCCTACCAGTCAGATTGTTGGTGTTCAAGCGGTACTCAATGTTTTAGCTGGCAAGCGCTACGAAATGGTAACCCAAGAAACCCGTGACTATGTCAAAGGTCTCTATGGGAGTTCACCCGCGCCGATTGATGCAAAACTCGCCAAGAAAATCCTCAATAATGAAAAGCGAGTGACGTGCCGTCCCGCAGATCTGCTCAAACCAGGTTTGGCAGATGCGGCAGCACAGCTTGATCCCAAATTGATTGAGAAGGAGGAGGATATTCTCTCGTATTGTCTCTTCCCTGAGGTCGCATTGGGATACTTTAAATGGCGTGCAACACCTGCAGAGTCACGCGACCCGATTCCTGCTGATGTGGAATCCGGTGCTCGTCCTGCTGCAGCACAAGCCGAGGCATCGCCAGCCGCAGGGGCACTCGCAGATGAGGTGACAAGCGAAACGCAACGATATGCCGAGATCGGTCAGCTCGTGGCAGGTTTGGCCACACGGCTGGGGTTCACGGCCGGTGCACTTGCCGATCTGAAATTGCCCAATCTACCTTCAGCCTCGCCAACTCCGTCTACCGCAGTGGCGGAATTTGCGGCGAAACCCAAGGCCGTCCAAGCAACTGTGGTCGAAGGGCCAACAATTAACGCGCCGCTAAACGGCACGTTCTATCGCTCTGAGGGACCCGGCAAACCCGAATTGGCGAAAGAGGGCGATTCTCTGAAAGCTGGCGAGCCACTCTGCATTGTTGAAGCCATGAAGCTTTTTAACCAGATTAAGGCGGATAAACCGCTTAAAGTGGTTAAATTCTTAGTGTCACATGGCGCGGTGGTCTCTAAAGGACAGCCCTTGGCAGTGGTCTCTTACTAATGGGGGCAGAGCCCGCAACCCTCACCCCAGCCCTCTCCCAGAGGGCGAGGAAGATGGCAACACCCTGTTTTTATCGCTGTTCATCGGTCGTAAGGCACTAAGCGGGTATCGACTGATGAGAAGAAGGGGCACGCTTCGCTGGTGCGAGGCGTGCCGCTTTGTTTTTTGCGAAAGTTTTGTGTTTTATACAGGGGTTTGCTTAAATATCTCCCTTTTATGTGCCCATAGCAACGCGCACCCAATCGAAAACGTAGAATTCTGGAAGACTTGATATGGATAAGCATTACGATCCGAAGGCTGTTGAAAATAAATGGTATGCTTGGTGGGAGGCAAATGGCCACTTTCACGCTGATGCCACGCAGGGAGGAGAACCCTACAGTGTCGTGATCCCCCCGCCGAATGTAACGGGCATTCTGCATATGGGGCATGCGCTCAATAATACGATTCAGGATGTGCTGGTCCGCTGGCGTCGCATGCAGGGACGCAACACAGTCTGGATACCGGGTACAGACCATGCTGGCATCGCCACACAGAACGTGGTTGAGAAGGCACTTCGTAAGGAGGGTTTGTCGCGGCGTGATCTGGGACGCGAGAAATTTCTGGAGCGTGTTTGGGAGTGGCGCAAGGAGTATGGGGGAACCATTGTGCGGCAACTTCGTAAGTTGGGCGCAAGTTGTGATTGGTCGCGCGAGCGGTTCACTATGGATGAGGGCTTGAGCGAAGCCGTCTCTGAGGTCTTCTGTCGCCTCTATGACGAAGGGTTGATTTATCGTGGTAATTACATTGTAAATTGGTGTCCGCGTTGTCATACCGCACTCTCGGATGAGGAGAGTGAACATCAGGATACACTCGGTCATCTTTGGCATATTCGCTATCCGATCCCCGGGGGTGGCGAGGT